>JAQNCM010000106.1 GCA_029237615.1 Mucilaginibacter sp. | reverse complement strand
CTTGCTGATTATCTGGTAAAAAATACTGTTCAATAATGATTTTAGGATGCCGCCCTTTTGTTGTGACGCCTCGGTATATTGTATGTTGAGCGTATACGGCGGCGTCCCATTGTTTTTTTGTATATTTATAATAGCGTCAATATTACCTTTTGCGAGGTTTTTAGCCATCTCGTCACCCGACTGGCTGGTTATTAAATGCACAACCTTTACATTTTTCAATACCTGGTAAACAGGACCGGTTGTGTCACAGGTTTTAGCAACACCCACATCAACGGTTACAGCGCTGCTGCCAATATTGGCAAAAACAATTATAAATATAAGCGGAAAGGCCAGGCTAAATACCACCGCCGAGGGGCTGCGGATAATGGAACGGAAACTGGCTACGGCAATTGCCAGGGTTGCTTTTGTATTGCTGTATTTATTCATTTGTGGTTCAATAGTAAATTAGTAACAATTGTTTGCCTCACTCACTCTGCCCTCTCCAAAGGAAAGGGTATAAGAGGCTTTCAAAGCCCTCTCCTTTGGAGAGGTTGGGTGAGGCCCGCTTACCCTTCGCGCCATTCCTTCCCGGTCAGGTTGATAAAAACATCCTCCAGGTTGGCTAGCTTAACTTGTTTTTTACGCTCAAAGCCTGATGCCACCAGTTCGTCAATAAAATGGTTTGGGGTATCAATGCCTACTATATGTCCGCCGTCAACAAAGGCTACCCGGTCGCACAGTTCTTCCGCTTCGTCCATATAATGGGTGGTAATAACAACTGTAGTGCCGCCATTGCGTATTTCGCGGATCAGGTCCCACAAATTACGGCGGGCCTGCGGATCAAGCCCGGTTGTAGGCTCATCCAAAAAAATGATCTTCGGGTTATTTATCAACGTAGTAGCGATAGAAAAACGCTGTTTTTGGCCGCCTGACAAGTCTTTGTATTTTGCTTTGGCTTTATCGGTCAATGCAACTTTTCCCAGCATTTCGGCGGGCGTTTTATCAATACCATAAAGGCCGCAAAAAAGAGCGATTAACTCAGAGAGATTAAGATTAGGATAATAGCCGGCCGACTGAAGCTGTACGCCAATGCGCTGTTTGATCTGGTCGGCATCATGATCAATAGAAAAACCGTCTACGGTAACTTCACCGGATGTTTTATCCCGCAGTGTTTCAATGATCTCTAGTGTGGTAGTTTTGCCCGCTCCGTTAGGGCCAAGCAGGCCGAAGATCTCGCCGTCATACACTTCAAAACTTATTCCTTTAACGGCCGCAAAATCGCCGTAGTTTTTTACAAGGTTTTTAACTGTAATAATAGGTTGTTTTACCATGCCGTAAAAATCGGTTAAAAATTGGTATTTCAATTATCTTTTTGTCGAGAAGAAGTAATAATTGACCGGTTGTAATCAGCTCCTCGACTTAGCTTTTAAAGACCTCTCCTGGGAGAGGGTTGGCTGAGGCCTATTTTATAAGATGGCCAATGGAATGCATTAACAAAGCCGCATGCTGAATGGCTTTCAGTGCTAAATGGATGATCTGTATTGCGAGTAACGTTTTCATTGCATATTGTGATTTATACCACAAATTGCATTCAGAAACAAAATATAGCTATAGGTTTTAGGTGAAGGGCGGCAAATTATCGGTGAAATATTAAGATAAGGCGGTTGGAAAAGATTTTGGAAGCTTTGAAACTTACGAAGTTTTTGAAACTTCGTAAGTTTTATGGAGTATGTTATTTCATCAACGCAATAAAGTCATCAAATAAATAGCGGCTGTCATGCGGGCCGGGAGATGATTCAGGGTGATATTGCACCGAGAAAGCTTTTTTACCTTTTACCCTAATGCCTTCAATCGACTGATCGTTCAGGTTAACGTGGGTGATCTCCACCTTATCAGATGCCCTCACTGCTTCGGGAACTACTCCAAAACCATGATTTTGCGAAGTAACCTCACAATGATTAATGATGATATTTTTTACCGGGTGGTTTAATCCGCGGTGACCGTTGAACATTTTTTTAGTGGGAATATCGTTCGCTAAAGCGAGCAACTGATGACCCAGGCAAATGCCGAACATCGGTTTATCAGAAGCCAAAATATTTTTAACCGTTTCTACTGCATAAGGCATCGCCGACGGATCGCCGGGGCCATTGGAGATAAAGTAACCTGTTGGCGCGAAATCTTTCTCCATATATTCGAAAGATGTTTTAGCCGGGAACACTTTGGCATAAATATCCCTGTCGTCAAAATTCCTTAAGATATTTTTCTTTACGCCGAGGTCAAGTACCGCCACGCGGTATGTTGCATTTTCGTCACCGAAAGTATAAGTTTCGTTGGTGGAAACTTTTGACGAAAGCTCCAGTCCGTCCATAGAAGGCACGTCGGCAAGCTTTGCTTTTAATTCTTCAATATCCAGGACTTCCGAAGAAATAATGGCATTCATTGCACCTTTGTCGCGGATATGGCGTACCAGCTGGCGGGTGTCAATATCAGATATCCCTACAATATTTTGCTCCTGGAAATAATCTTGTATAGATTCATCTGCCTGCTTGCGGGTGTAATAAATATTGTAGTTTTTACATACCAGCCCGGCAATTTGTATCTGGCCCGATTCTACTTCATTTTTAGCAATGCCGTAATTACCGATGTGTGCATTGGTGGTAACCATGATTTGCCCGAAATAAGAAGGATCGGTAAAAATTTCCTGGTAACCGGTCATGCCTGTATTAAAACAGATCTCGCCGGTGGTAGTGCCCATTTTTCCGGCTGCTTTGCCATAAAAAACAGTTCCGTCAGCCAGTAATAATACCGCGGGTAATTTGGTGAAATATGTCATTGCTAAAAAAAATTGAATGGATAAAAAGCCGGTTTGCCTGGTGCAGCGCTCCGTGAAAATATACTGAAATATTGAAGTGAGATACTTCCTGATTCACGCCGCAAAGATAGGATTAAAACACGAATTTCACGAATTGAAATAGTATGAATTTTAAGAATACTTTGAACCGGTATCAGTCATTATGTAAACAATTCGTGAAATTCGAAATAATTAGTGAAATTCGTGCGTTCAAACCATCACCCCATGTCAACACATAAAGAGGTTAAAAGAATTACCACTCATATATTGCAGGAAATGAAGAATCGTGGCGAAAAAATAGCCATGCTTACTGCGTATGATTATTCAATGGCCGCCATTGTTGATGAGGCTGGTATGGATATCATCTTGGTTGGTGATTCAGCATCCAACGTGATGGCCGGGCACGAAACAACATTGCCTATTACCCTGGAACAAATGATCTACCATGCATCATCGGTGGTGCGTGCGGCAAAAAGGGCGCTGGTGGTGGTCGATCTTCCATTTGGCTCGTACCAGGGTAATTCAAAGGAGGCGCTTAATTCAGCTATCCGTATCATGAAGGAGGCAGGCGCACACTGTGTAAAAATGGAAGGCGGTGTGGAGATTGCCGAATCGGTAAGCCGGATACTTACAGCGGGTATTCCCGTTATGGGGCATTTAGGTTTAACCCCACAGTCTATTTATAAATTTGGCACCTATACAGTTAGGGCAAAACAGGAGGCCGAAGCCCAAAAATTAAGAGAGGATGCTTTAAAGCTCCAGGAGTTGGGCTGCTTTGGAATAGTACTCGAAAAAATCCCCGCCGCACTGGCGAAAGAAGTGAGCGAAAGTTTGAGCATACCCACTATAGGCATTGGCGCAGGCCGCCATTGCGACGGACAGGTGTTGGTGATCCATGACATGCTGGGTATAAATAAAGAATTTAAACCAAGATTTTTACGCCAGTACGCCAATTTAAACGAGGTAATGAACGGAGCCATCAAAAATTACGTAAGTGACGTAAAAAGCAAGAGCTTTCCGAACGAGAAAGAGCAATATTGAGATGTGCAGATGAGTGGATGTGCAAATATGCAGAGGAAGGATGCGTAAAATAATAATGTGCAGATGTTGCGAATTAAGAGATAACTATGGCAAGGCCCGCATTTAACTACATAAGCCACGATATTACGGATAAAGATGTATTGTATGAGGATAATCACCTTATAGCAATCAATAAACGTGCAGGGGACATTGTGCAGGTAGACGAAACCGGGGATGAGTCGCTGGAGGATAAGGTAAAAAAATATATCGCCCAAAAATATAATAAGCCCAACGGCGCTTTTTTGGGCGTGGTGCACCGGCTGGACAGGCCGGTTAGCGGTGTTATTCTTTTTGCCAAAACCAGTAAAGCGCTGGAGCGCATCAATAACATGTTTAAGGGCCGCGAAATGCATAAAACTTATTATGCTGTGGTTCGCAACCGCCCCCAGCCCGAAACAGGTAATTTGATTCACTGGCTGGTAAAAAATCCGCAAAAAAACGTTACAAAAGCGCACGATCATGAAGTGACCGGCAGCCTTCGGTCTGAATTAAACTATAAGCTGGTGGCCGAGCTCAACGGCTATTATTTAATTGAGGTGGATCCCATTACCGGGCGACCGCACCAGATACGGGTGCAATTATCAACTTTGGGTAGCCCGATTGTGGGTGATAACAAGTACGGCTACCCGCGCGGCAGCCTGCGCAAAAGCATCAGCCTGCACGCCCGTAAGCTGCAGTTTATCCATCCCATAAAAAAAGAACCTGTATTGATTGTTGCCCCGGTACCCAAAGACGGTTTTTGGGAAAAGTTTGAAGGCATGATGGTGTAGTGATACTCCATAAAAAAAGGATAGCCATTAGCCACCCTCTTCCTTTATAGTTTTTAAAGATTTTTACTTAGTTAGCAGTTAGTATTACTTTTAAAGCTTTTTCTTTTGCCGCATTTCCAAATGTTTCATAAGCCTCCATTACCTGGTCGAGCCTGAAATGGTGTGTGATCAACCGGCTGGGCTGCAATTTTTCAGATTGAACAGTTTTCAACAGCAATGGGGTAGTAACAGTATCAACCAGCCTTGTGGTAATGGTGATGTTTTTTGACCACAGGTTTTCCAGGTGAAGGGTAACGCTTTTTCCGTGCACGCCGATATTGGCAATATGGCCGCCCGCGCCAATTATTTCCTGGCATAGCTCAAATGTGGCCGGTACGCCTACCGCTTCTATAGCTACATCAACACCTCTGCCATTGGTAAGGTTCATGACCTTTTTAATGGCATCTTCGTGTGTGCTGTTGATTATTTGTGTCGCACCGAAAGTTTTTGCGACATTCAGCCGGTTTTCATCCATGTCTATCATAATTATTTCTGCCGGCGAATAAAACTGGGCGGTTAATAACGCAGCTATACCAATCGGGCCAGAGCCTACAATGGCTATTGTATCGCCAGGTTTTACCTGCCCGTTTAAAACACCGCACTCAAAACCGGTGGGTAAAATATCGCTCAGCATCACCAGCGCTTCTTCGTCGGCACCTGCGGGAATAGGATAGAGGCTATTGTCCGCATGAGGTATTCTTACATATTCGGCTTGGGTGCCATCTATCAGGTTGCCCAGTATCCATCCGCCATCTTCGCAATGTGAATACATGCCTTTTTTACAATATTCGCATTTCCCGCATGATGTTATGCAGGATATAATTACATGGTCGCCTTTTTTGAAATTACTTACCGAGGTACCAACTTCCTCTATTATACCAACTCCTTCATGGCCAATGATCCTTCCGTCAGTAACCGCAGGTACATCCCCCTTCATAATATGCAGGTCTGTTCCGCAAATGGTAGTTTTTAAAATTTTAACAATGGCATCTGTTGGTTTTGTAATGGTGGGTTTGGGTTTATCTTCCCAGGCTTTGTTACCGGGACCATGATAAACCAACGCTTTCATAGTTTTTACCGCACCGTTTACAGGTGGATTTTTTTTCGCAATTTTTGTTTCAACCAAGGCTTCCATAATTTTATTTGCTTAATAGATATGAAGCAAATATGCACAGATAGCTGATAGTTAATAATGACCGGGGTCACTATTAAAAGTGATTCTCATTAAGTATGATAGAGTATATCGTTTCAATCTCATAATTCAAGCACCTTTCTCCAGATCATCTCATCCACCAAAACACCTTCTTTTAAGCTTTTCTCCCTCGTTTTTAGCGAGTTTTCGCCGGGATAGCTGATTGAGCGGTCTGCATGTTCAGGCTCGCTGGTTTTTGTATAGCTGATGATCTCTTCAATTAAATACGCCGTATGGGCTTCGTTTTGTGGCTTTATACAGATAAAAACCTGCGATACGCCCGATTCCTTTTCACTCTGAGTGATTTTTGCAGTGGAATTACCCTGGCTCAATACAGTGGCCAGCAAATCAAGGACTAAGGAAAGGCCCGAGCCCTTCCAAAAACCGATAGGCAATAATCTTTTTGATTCAAGTATCACTGCTGCATCGGTGCTTAAATTGCCTTCCTCGTCATAGCCACCGGGAAGCGGCAACGCTTCATTTATTGATTTATACTGATTGAGCTTACCTACAGAATATTGCGAAATGGCCATGTCCAGCACAATATGTCCATCTTTCCTTGGCACGGCTATAACCAGAGGGTTATTACCCAAACGCGGTGACAGGCCTCCCCAGGGCGGCAGATTGGCAATGGTATTGGTAAAGCAGATTCCTATAAAGCCCGCTTCTGCAGCCTGCCAGCCATAAGTGCCGGCACGCATCCAGTGATTGGTGTTCTTTATGGCGACGCAGCCTATTCCATTTATCGCGGCAAGTTCCATAGCGCGGTCCATACAAAAGGTGGCATTTAATATGCCGGGTCCCTGGTTGCCGTTCCATTGCTCCAATGATCCGAAAGCTCCTTCTTTTATTGGCTCCGCATCAGCCTTTACCAAACCTTCTTTTACAAATTCAACAAAAACAGGGAAACGGTTTAGCCCATGTGTGTAAACGCCATCCCTGCTATTTTCTGCAAAAGTATTGGCACAATGCGTTGCCTTCTGCTCACTAAAGCCAACAGAAAGCAATACCCGGTAAAATTCTGATCTGAGTTTTTCAAAAGGAATAAGCATGCCGTAAAATTAAAATTAAAAAGCAAGAAAATACTTCCGGCCTGCAAATCTGCCGGAGCCTCACAAAATTCTAAAACTGTTAAACCTGTTTCTGTAAAAATAATTTCCATTTAAAACAGTTATAATTACTTCATGTACTAATACTGACGGGGAATTTTTACTTTTGCCTATATCATTAATGAAAAATAAACGCCTTTTTTTACTGCTGCCGGTTTTAATAATAGCCATAATAGTAAATTCGTGTAAAAAAAATAGCCAAAACCCTATTCAGCAATTATTTACTGGTGGTACCTGGCAGCTCGCATCGGTACTGGCGTTTAACTATACCGGCAACACGCTTATATCTACCGATACTTTAAATAGAGATACTGCATGTCACGCAACGCAGTTTTTTACTTTTTATACCAATAATACCTGTACCTATACTAATTTTGATTGTATAGTACAAAATCCACCCAGCGCAGCCTGGTCACTTTCGGCAAACCAGCTTATGCTGTCGGCAAGTATTGTTTGTAAAGACACCACAACCGCTCACAGTTCAATGCCCTTTTTAAATGCGGCAATTTTAAATCTTGGACAATTCTCCATGATACTGCAAACCGGCGATATCCAGCCAAATTACTCTTTAACTAAAAAAAGAAGGATTGTACAGTATGGCTTTATCCGGCAAAAACTGGCAAAATAACAACCACAAGTTTTAAAGAAATTGATATTGCCGCCACGTAAACTTAAATAGTTTCATTTTTATTTAAAAGCGGACAATTAAGATGAAAACTTTATATTTGAACCGATTGTAGAAGCGAACCGTAGTTTATGACCTTTGAGTGCGGCTTTAAAACAAAAAGTATAAATTATTGGTTGAATAGCTAGTTAACATTAAAAAGGCACAGAGTTTTAATGAAAAAAAGAATTGCGATTTTTGCTTCAGGGTCCGGGTCAAATGCTCAAAAAATTATGGAGCACTTTAAACGCAATTCCGAAGCAGAAGTAGTATTAGTATTAACTAATAATCCACAAGCCTACGTATTGCAACGTTCGGACAATTTCGAGATCCCATCCCACATTTTTACCCGGCACGAATTTTACGAAACTGATGAAGTTATAAGGCTGTTAAAAAACCTTCAGGTAGACCTCATTGTGCTAGCAGGGTTTTTATGGTTGGTCCCTATGTCTTTATTAAACGCGTTCCCCAATAAAATCATTAACCTCCACCCCGCATTGTTGCCCAAACACGGCGGTAAAGGGATGTATGGAGACAATGTGCATAAGGCGGTACTGGCGGCCGGAGATGACGAATCGGGTATTACCATTCATTTTGTAAGTGAAAATTTTGATGAAGGAGAAATAATACACCAGTCAAGGTTTAAGATCGATGCAGATGATAATCTTGAAGTTGTAAAATTTAAGGGCCAGCAACTGGAACACCTGCATTTCCCCCGGGTGATAGAGAACCTGCTGAAGAAAATGAAGAGTTGAGTATAGAAATTAGAGGCTGGAGTTTGGAGATTAGTGTTGGTTACTCTGGGTCGGAGTTGAAAATTTAGAGACTTAAGTCTACTTATAACCTTATCAAATTACAAATGGGAGCCTTTAATGATCTGGAAGTTTGGAAAAAGTCCCGTGTATTGAGAAATACCATTGCTGAATTGTCCAGGTCATTCCTTTAAGAAAAATATCGCTTAACAGATCAAATAATCCATTCATCAGGTCAACCGGGAATAATATTGCTGAATGTCATGGCCGGTTTCATTATTTAGATGCCTCTAAATTTCTTGGCAACGCTAGAGGGTCGGCTGCTGAACAATTGATCATCTTATTTATTGCTTTTGATAATGGTTTTATCGACGAAAAATTGTTGGAAACCTTAAGGCATAATTGTGAAGAATGCATGCGAATGATAAACGGGTACATTTCATACTTAAGAAAACAAGCAAACGAATAGCGTCTTGTAAATTAGCTTTTTGTGTTGTATTGCTTGTTTTGCACATAAAAAACTCAGTTATAAAAAAAAATAAAAAAAATTAACCTCTAACCTCCAACCTCTAATCTCTAATCCCTACCTTTGCGGCTCAAAATTTTGCTGTCAATGAGCCAATCCGTTCAAATTAAAAACGCCCTGATTTCTGTTTATTATAAAGACAACCTTGAGCCGATAATCCATGAGTTAAACCGGCTTGGTGTAAAAATATATTCAACCGGTGGCACCGAAACATTTATCCGTAATTTAGGGGTGGATGTTATTGCTGTTGAAGACCTTACGTCTTATCCATCCATTTTGGGCGGACGTGTTAAAACACTGCATCCAAAAGTATTCGGAGGCATTTTAGCGCGCCGTAATTTTGAAGGCGATAAGCAGCAGCTTGCCCAATACGGGATTCCTGAGATTGATCTTGTAATTGTTGATCTTTATCCTTTTGAAGAAACAGTAAGATCGAATGCCGAAGAAGATGATATCATCGAAAAAATCGATATTGGAGGGATATCGCTGATCCGCGCGGCGGCAAAAAACTTTAAGGATGTAGTGATCGTAGCATCAAAAAAAGATTATTCAGAACTGGAAGATATCCTGAAGGCGCAAAACGGCGAAACCACTATTGAACAGCGCCGCGCATTTGCACATAAGGCTTTTAATATTTCATCACATTACGATACTGCCATCTTTAAATATTTTAACCAGGAAGAGCCATTACCGGTTTTTAAAGAAAGTATTCAAAATAGCCAGGTTTTACGTTACGGCGAAAACCCGCATCAAAGAGGCATATTTTATGGCGACTTAGGCAGGATGTTTACCAAGCTGCACGGCAAAGAATTATCATACAATAACCTTGTTGATGTTGATGCCGCGGTAGCACTGATAGATGAGTTTACAGAGCCTACCATAGCTATTTTAAAACATACCAATGCCTGCGGAATTGCTTCCCGTACCTTTATTAAAGAGGCATGGATCGATGCTTTGGCCTGCGACCCGGTTTCGGCATTTGGCGGCGTTATTATTGCAAATGATGAAGTTAATGCAGAAACAGCAACAGAGATCAGTAAGATATTTTACGAAGTTTTAATAGCTCCGGCTTATACCGACGAAGCGATTGCCATACTAAAAGAGAAAAAGAACCGTATAATACTGATTCGCCAATTGGTTGAATTGCCGGCTAAACAATTTAAAACATTGCTTAACGGCGTTATTGAACAGGATAAGGACGCGGTAATAGAAGGACCTGATCAGATGACAACCGTTACGAAAAGGCAACCAACCGAACAGGAGCTTAAGGATCTGTTTTTCGCTAATAAAGTGGTTAAGCATACCAAGTCAAACACTGTTGTATTTGCGAAAAACGGCCAGCTGATGGCAAGCGGTGTGGGGCAAACTTCCAGGGTCGACTCGCTAAGGCAAGCGGTAATTAAAGCAGAAAGTTTTGGCTTTGACCTGAACGGAGCTGTTATGGCTTCGGACGCTTTTTTCCCTTTTCCTGATTGTGTTGAATTGGCAGCAGACGCAGGTGTATTGGCTGTTTTGCAACCAGGAGGATCTATAAATGATAAACTTTCAATTGAAATGTGCGACCAGAAAAATATTTCGATGGTAACAACCGGTGTTCGTCATTTTAAACATTAATATTACAATAACCGTATTAATTAGAAGAATAAAATTGAATGAGTAACAGAAGCAAATAATAATAACTAATTCGTTTTAATTAACTTACATTCGTGAAATTCGTGTACTTATTACTTAATTTTGCAGCTACTTTTTAAATAATACTAAATGGGTCTATTTAATTTTTTTACACAAGAAATCGCAATTGATTTAGGTACGGCAAATACCCTCATAATACATAATGACAAAGTTGTTGTTGATGAGCCATCCATAGTAGCTTTTGACAGATCGACTAATAAAGTAATTGCCATAGGTAGGCAGGCCATGCAGATGGAGGGCAAAACACACGACAATATCCGCACTGTTCGTCCGCTTAAAGATGGTGTTATCGCAGATTTTAATGCTGCAGAACATATGATCCGGGGCATGATAAAAATGATTAACCAGGGTAAAGGCTGGTTCTTTCCGTCATTGCGTATGGTAATATGTATTCCCTCCGGAATTACCGAAGTTGAAAAACGTGCGGTACGTGACTCCGCCGAAATAGCGGGTGCAAAAGAAGTTTACCTGATCCATGAGCCAATGGCTGCTGCCGTGGGTATAGGGATTGATGTGGAAGAGCCAATGGGTAATATGATCATTGATATCGGCGGTGGTACTACTGAGATTGCCGTTATTGCACTATCAGGCATTGTTTGCGATCAGTCTATCAGGGTTGCAGGTGATAACTTCGACTCTGATATTGTACAATATATCCGCCGCCAGCATAATATTATGATCGGTGACCGTACCGCTGAAAAAATTAAAATTGAAGTAGGCGCAGCATTGCCTGAACTGGCTGATCCACCTGCTGATTTTGCAGTGCAGGGCCGCGACCTGATGACCGGAGTTCCCAAACAGATCATGGTTTCTTATTCTGAAATTGCACACTGTCTGGATAAATCGATATCGAAAATTGAAGAAGCTATTTTGAAGGCGCTGGAAATTACCCCGCCCGAGTTATCGGCAGATATCTATCAAACCGGGATTTATTTAACGGGAGGCGGTGCTTTACTGCGCGGCCTTGACAAGCGTATTGCAGCAAAAACAAAATTGCCGGTTCACGTTGCTGAAGACCCTTTGCGTGCAGTAGTACGCGGCACAGGCACCGCACTTAAAAATATTGGTAATTTTAAATTTTTAATGCAATAGATTAGAGATTAGAGGCTGAAGTTTAGAGATTAGTTCTTTATTTCAGTTAAGGTTTATGTTGATATTGTGGAACCAACTAATTTTTGTGACATTTAAACATGAATTCTTTTACTGATCTCGACGTCTGGAAAAAAGCGAGAGTTTTATGCAACAACATATCTGATTTAGTTAAAACATTCTCTTTAGATGAGAAATATCGACTAACCGATCAAATTATCCGTTCTTCCAGGTCAATAGGAAATAATATAGCTGAAGGACATGGCAGATTTCATTATTATGCGGATGCCGCTAAATTCCTGGTCAATGCACGTGGTTCAGTTGCAGAAACAATAGATCACCTGGTTATTGCTTTTGATAGTAAGTTTATCGACGAAAAACTATTTGACACTTTTAAACAAGACCGCGGGGGATGTATGAAGATGATTAACGGCTATTTCAATTATTTAAGGAAACAAGCGGACAATAAAACTAATCTCTAATCTCCAATCAACTAATCTCAAAATATGCGTAACCTCTGGATATTTATCAGTAA
>JAQNCM010000097.1 GCA_029237615.1 Mucilaginibacter sp. | reverse complement strand
ATGCGGCTGCCTATGCGGCCACTGGCGCCAAATATTGCTATTTTCATATTTTAAAGGTAAAAGGATAGAGGTAAAAGCTAAATGACCGGGAATTTGTTTTAATTAACTTTTACATTAAAAAGTCCTTTTGCTTTTCACCTTTTACCATTCACCCGCGCTTAAAATTATTGTTTACAAATTGATTTTTTTATGATTACTTTGAAGGTTCAAAATTTGCAGGATCATTAAAAAATAAATGCAGCTTACCCGCTTAGAAATCAAGGGCTTTAAAAGCTTTGGCGACAAAATTACCATTAATTTTAATGAGGGTGTTACAGCCATTGTTGGGCCTAACGGCTGCGGTAAATCAAACGTGGTCGATTCCATCCGGTGGGTACTGGGTGAACAAAGCACGCGGATGCTCCGTTCCGAGAAAATGGACAACGTGATATTTAACGGTACCAAAAGCCGTAAAGCTGCTAACCTGGCCGAAGTTTCGCTCACCTTTGACAATACAAAAAACGTATTACCTACCGATTTTAGCCAGGTAACCTTAACCCGCAGACTTTACCGCAGCGGTGATAGTGAATACCGCTTAAATGATGTACAATGCAGGTTGAAAGACATAACTGACCTGTTTTTGGATACAGGAATTGGCGCCGACTCTTATTCAATCATCGAATTAAAGATGATTGACGAGATCATCACAAACAAAGAAGGTTCCCGTCGTAATTTGTTTGAAGAGGCATCGGGCATATCAAAGTATAAGTTGCGTAAAAAACAGACTTTTAATAAGTTAAAAGATACCGAAGCTGACCTGGAAAGGGTAGAGGATTTGTTGTTTGAGATAGAAAAAAACCTGAAGACACTGGAGAATCAGGCAAAAAAGACAGAACGGTATTATCGCCTTAAAGAGCAATACAAATCGCTCAGTGTAATGCTTGCATCATTCAGGATTGTTTCGTTCAGTGAATCATTGAGCAAAATTGAACAGCAGGAGCAAGGCCATAAGGCCGAAAAGACAGGTATCGTAGCACAATTAGACACGCTGGAGGCAGCTTTGCAACAACAGAAGCTGGATAGCCTTACCAAAGAAAAAAATCTTTCTACCCAGCAAAAAGCAACCAATGAGTATGTGTCGAAAATAAGGGCTTATGAAAGTGAGAAAAAAGTAAAAAATGAGCAGTTAAAATTTCAGCAGGACAAAGAAAGTACCTTAACTGCTGAGCTGGAGCGGGACAAAACGCAGTTTAATCATGTGCTTTACAACATTAAACGACTCTCGGAAGAAAAAGCACAAGAGGATGAAAATCTGCAAACTGTACAATTAAAAGTAGCTGATTTAAAAGCTGCGGTTGACGAATTACGGGAAGGGCAAACTTTAGCCCGCAATGAGCTTAATGAACTTACCAATATTAATACCCGTTTACAAAACCAGGCTTATAAGGCAGAAAAAGACCTCGATATCCTGCAGATCCAGCAGCAGGCCCTGGAACAGGAGAGTGAGCGGAACATGGAGGATACCACCAATAAAGAGGTGGAACTTTCGCATTTCAACGAGGTGGTTGCCGGTTTACAACAACGTGTTGAGGCAGCAGACAAAGATTTTAAGCTTGTTAATGAATTTGAAAATAAGTTACAGGAACAAATAAAGACAACCGAAAGCGAGCTCACCACGGTGCAGGAAAGCATCATCCGCGAGAGCCGCAAGCTTGATGCTAAGCAAAATGAATATAATTTAACCAAAAGCATGGTAGATAACCTGGAAGGCTTTCCGGAATCTATCCGCTTTTTGAAAAAGAACACTGAATGGTCTAAAAATGCGCCGTTGTTCAGTGATATATTATTTTGCCGGGAAGAGTATCGCATAGCGATTGAAAATTACCTTGAACCGCTGATGAACCACTATGTGGTTGATACCTATAACGAAGCAATAAAAGCGATTAATTTATTAAGTAAAGCCGCCCAGGGACGAGCCCAGTTTTTTATTTTAAAAGAAATACCCGCGGCAGGAGTCCCGGCCCCACCCAACCCCTCCCCGGAAGAGAGGGCTTTAGCTTCGCTTAATTCAAAAGTCTATCCGCCAGTTGGCGAAGGAGATTTAAAGGCGGCTTGGGCCGCCGCTGCTGTGTCCGCTTTAGATGTGGTAGAAGTAGATAAACATTATCAGCCTCTTTGTGAACATTTGCTTAAAAATGTTTACCTGGTTGATGATAACAACGAGAATGCGCTCAATAACGCCGGCCTGCCGGATGGGGTTGTGCTGATAGGTAAAAGCGGAAAGTTTAACAAATCAAAATATGCCATGGCCGGCGGCTCGGTAGGCCTGTTTGAAGGTAAGAGAATCGGCCGTGCTAAAAACCTGGAGAACCTGTTAAAAGTAATTAAGCTGGTCGATGTTGAGTTAGGTACGTTTAAAAGCAGGTTTGATGAACTCCACACAAAACTGGCTGAACTAAAGGCGTCAGGAAAAGCCGCAGAAATAAAACAGAAACAGCAGGAACTGAATCTTTTAAATACCGAGCTGGTAACGGTTAAAACCCGGCAGGAGCAATATCAAACCTTTATTGAGAACAGCCTGAACCGTAAGGAAGATATCGCCCGCAAAATTGAAAGTATAAAAGCTGAAAAGCTTGTTTTGCAGCCGCATCTCGAAGAGCTAAAAACCCAAAAACAAATCCAGGCAGATTTACTGGCGGATAAGCAAGCGGCGTTTAATGAGCTGAACGAATATGTGTCGGTACAATCAAATGCCTATAACCAGGAAAATATCAAATTTCATCAACAGCAGAATAAAGTATCGGGCTTAATAAAAGACCTCGATTACCGGCAAACACAGCAGGAAAGCCTGGAGGCACGGATAAAACAAAACAATACCGGGCTTGAAATAGTAAAAGCAGCGATACAGGAGAACTTGCAGCAGGCTGATAACTCAGACGAAGACCTGCTTGAAATGTATACGCAAAAAGATGAGCTGGAAAAGGCAACGCAGCAGGCCGAAGAAGAATATTACCAGTGGCGGGGAAAAATAACGGAAACCGAAACGGAAATAACGGCACTAAGGCGCAAAAAGGACAACGCTGAATTAATAGAAAACGAACTGAAAGACGAACGGAATAATCTTAAACTGGAACTGAATGCTTTAAAAGAAAGGCTGTCGGTTGAGTTTAATATTGACATTCAGGAATTGCCTGAAATGGAACCCGAGGGAGCGCAAAGCGAAAGCGAGATCCGTGAGAAGACTGAAAAGCTGAAAAGTCAGCTGGATGATTTTGGGGCCATCAATCCGCTGGCTGTGGAAGCATATAACGAAATGAATGAACGTTATACGTTTATACAGGCCCAGAAAAAAGACCTGAGTGATGCGAAGGCGTCCCTGCTGGCTACCATACAGGAAATTGACGATACGGCAAAGGAAAAATTTATGTCGTCATTTACTTTGGTGCGGGAGAATTTTATAAAAGTTTTCCGTTCGTTATTTAACGAAGAAGATTCGTGCGACCTGATACTTACTGATCCGCAGCGCCCGCTCGAATCTGATATCGATATTATTGCAAAGCCAAAGGGCAAGCGGCCGCTATCTATAAACCAACTTTCGGGAGGTGAAAAAACATTGACCGCAACTGCTATACTTTTCTCGCTTTATCTGCTAAAGCCCGCTCCATTCTGCATTTTCGACGAAGTAGATGCTCCGCTTGACGATACCAATATCGATAAATTCAATAACATCATCCGTGAATTCTCAAAGGAATCGCAATTCATCATTATATCCCATAATAAAAGAACCATTGCCAGCACCGATATTATTTACGGCGTAACAATGGTTGAACAAGGCATATCAAGAGTTGTCCCGGTTGACCTTAGAGAATTGGTTTGATTAATTAACTCAAAATTAAAAAATAAAAAAGATAAAAAGCATCTGAATTAAAATAAAAAAGGCGAAAGGTTAGAGTGAAATTTCACTATCCTTTCGCCTTTAAACTTTTTGAAGTAAGCTGAATTGCCGGTTTTATTTCGATTTTAATTTGTTTTCAATCATCCCGTTAAACTTACGGCTGGCTAAGTCAATCGAAACTGAATTTGCCTCCTGCAATGAAAAAGTCTTCGCACCAAAAAGGCTTTGTACCGTTTTGGTTTGTACTGCATACGTCCCGGTCTTTACATAGTTTAAAACATGGGCAAGGAGGCCTTCGGTAGGATCGCCAAAATTCTTTGTATAGTCATCATAGTCATTTACGCCCGGGTAACCAGTTGTGCCCGGCGTAAATCCTGAATAATATCCTCCCTGGTTTGCCGCGTTTTGTGTATAAAATTCAGGGGTGTACATGGTATATTTATTAATGCTTATACCAAAGAAACCAACCGGTTTCCCGTAGCTGGTCTGTCCTACAAACTGAACGTCCATCAGAGGGCGTAAGTTGTTAATAGTTAACTCACTTGCTGATGCGGTGCCGCCTGAAATGATAAAAAATACCCGGCTAACATTCAGTGAACCTGATTTATTAAATCCAACCTGGTTATTTTGAGGTTTAAAAGCCCCTTTTGGAATACTA
>JAQNCM010000095.1 GCA_029237615.1 Mucilaginibacter sp. | reverse complement strand
ATAGGTTTGACGCGGGTCCGGTAAGGTAATAATGTGCATTTATCATTCTTACCCTCTTATTTTTGTTTTTGGCGAAAGGAGATATCCAGTCTATATGATTGGCAACATCCGGTCCCGAAAAATATGCCTGGGGTACTGCTGCCTTGACGGCAGATATATAGGTATCCCACTCATCCAGATACTCGTAAACACCATATAAAGGTTGACGCAGCCCGTACATATGATAAATGTCGGGCTCATTGCCTGCTTGTAAAGCGTATAAATTGCTCCCCAGACTATTATTTACATATAACGCCTCATCAGAAGCTGCCTTTATATTGTTACTGCCCAGGTTTAAGCCAAACAAAACCGGCCATCCGGTAACCTTTGAAAATGCCGACAGGCGGTCAATATCTGTTGTTGTGAGAGAATCGGAAGAAGTTTTGCTGTTACGAGGCTTTCCTGTCCAGTCAATTTCGTCACTGGTATCACCTCCAATACGAAAAAGGCCAGGCCCCAGATTTTTTAGCAATTGAATAAAGACGCTGTTATTGATATTTAAGAATTCAGGGTTCCGCGATAATACGCCGGTTTCAAAGCTCAGACCTTCAAAAGTTGGCGAAATTTTAAAGCTACGTAGCGTTTGATGTATCGCCAGCGTAACAGTTGTAGTATTATTGTTAACGAGAATTGGAGTTATAGCCTCTTTTTTACAGGATAGTAAAACAGTGGAGAGTAAAACTGCCATCCATATTTTTTTCATTCAATAATTAAGCAAATCAAGCATGTAAATATATAAAATTTAGGTGGATGTAATTTTTTTGTTACATAATTTACTGATAATCATTTTAACGATACCGCTGTTTTTAATTACAATACAGTTTAAGCCAAATTGGAAAGCATTCACTACCTTTAGGTAATTTACTACGAAACATTATGTTTTATACCGCGTATAAACAAACCCCCTGATATACTGCCATTTGGTTCGTGCAGTCTGTGAACTTGCAACAAGGAGAAATTAAAGAGGATGACGACTAAATTGATTGAACGAAGCCGGGACTCAAATGATACTTTAAACCTGGAACTCTTTTTCGAGTTAACACCGGATTTGCTTTGTATAGCCGGATACGATGGATATTTTAAAAGAATAAACCCAGCCGTTTCCAAACTATTGGGTTATACTGAAGAAGAACTATTTTCAAGACCCATCAATGATTTTGTTTACATTGACGACAAAGAAATTACCGCTCAAAACCGCGATAACCTTAAAAAAAACATTCCGCTTTTAAATTTTGAAAACCGGTATCTGACAAAGAACGGGGATATTGTTTGGCTTTCATGGACATCTATGCCTGTTGAAGAAGAACAACTGGTTTATGCGATAGCAAAAAACGTTACGCATAAAAGAAAACAGGAGGAGGACAGGAATTTGCTGATTAAAAATTTAACAAAGATTAATAACGACCTTAAGCAATTAAACTATACGGCCTCTCATGATTTAAGAACACCGGTAGGGAATTTGCTTTCAGTTTTTAATCTTTTAGATGTTTCAAAAATCCAGGATGAAGAAACGCTTGAATTTATAGACATATTAAAGGCCGCGACTGAAAATTTAAAGACAACCCTAAACAGTTATGTTGATATTTTAATAGAGAAGGACGGATTGCAGGCACACGTTGAAGAATTAAATTTGAGCGATTCATTAAACGGGGTATTACGGTCATTAAATTCTTTAATAAAAGATTCCAAAGCAGCTATTAATGTCGACTTCTCCGGCGTTAAAAAAATTAAATTCAATAAAGCTTTGCTCGAAAGTATATTTCTTAACCTGATTACTAATTCAATAAAATATGCGCAGTTAAATTCACGCCCTGATATTACGATTTATTCCAGAAGGCTCAACGGCGTTAATCAAATAATTTTTGCCGATAAAGGGCAGGGATTTGATATGGAAAAAATAAAAGATAAGATTTTTGGATTTCAACAAAAATTTAATGCCCATCATGATAGCAAAGGCTTAGGGCTCTATTTAGTACATAGCCATATTACAAGTTTGGGTGGCAGTATCTGTATAAACAGTAAGATTAATGAAGGGTCTGAGTTTACTTTATCTTTCCAGGACTAACGCATATTTCTTTCAAAAATTAACTTAAACCGGACGATGAAATTCCGTAAGCTTTTTTAAAAGCAAAAGAAAAGTGTGAAAAATCTTTAAAGCCCACCTCCATATAAACATCGGCTATTTCCCATCCTTTTTCTTTTATCAGGAAATAGGCGTCATGCAGCCGTTTTTGCTGCAGCCAACGGTTTGGCGAAGATTGATCATTTGCGTTCGCCCTGACTTCCATAGTTTAAAATTGAAGTTCCAGTAACACCGGGCAATGGTCTGAATGCCGGGCTTCGGGCAGTATGGCTGCTCTTTTAATATTAGCCTCGAGTGCGTGGGTGGCCATGTTATAATCAATGCGCCATCCCAGGTTTTTAGCCCTTGAGTTTGCTCTGAAACTCCACCATGTATAATTATGCGGCTCTTTATTTATATGCCTGAAAGTATCGATGTAACCGGAGCTGAGAAAGTCCTCCATCCATTCGCGTTCTTCCGGCAAAAAGCCGGAAGAGTTCGCATTTGATTTTGGATTATGAATATCAATAGGCCGATGGCAAATGTTATAGTCGCCCGATACAACCAGCTTAGGATATTGGGATTGTAAAAGCTCCAGATACCTGCCAAATTCATCTAAAAAACGGTACTTAAATGCCTGCCGGTCTTCCCCGCTTGATCCTGAAGGAAAATAAACGCTCATTACCGAAACATCATCAAAATCAACCCTTATGTTGCGGCCTTCCCGGTCATATTCACTGATTCCGCAGCCATACTCCACTTTATTCGGGGTTTTTTTGGTAAATATGGCCGTACCGCTATATCCTTTTTTTTCGGCAGGGAACCAATAATGTTCATAACCCAATTGTTCAACCAATATCAAATCCGTTAAAACATCCGGCGTAGCTTTAATTTCCTGCAGGCACACAACATCGGCATCCGTAGCTTGTAACCAACCAAGCCAGTTTTTGCTCATTGCCGAGCGAATACCGTTAACATTATAAGTGATGATCTTCATACCCCTTGGCCCCCTAAAGGTGAAACTTTTTTAGTGATGATTTAAAATTGGGTTAATATTTATGCAGTGTTCAAACTTCCCTTCAGGGGGCCCGGGGGGTATATCTTATCCAATTGCCTGCATTCCTTTTTGCTCAATAGCTCTACGGTCATGGAGACATCTTCCACCGGGCGGTCATTTTTATCTTTTTTAACGGCAGCTATTCGGTCTACCATATCAATACCGGCAACAACTTCGCCATATGCGGTATAATTATGGTCCAGATGCGGTGCGCCGCCAACAGACCGGTAATAGGCCCTTTGCCATTCGGGTATTTTATGTCCTTTTAGCCGGGTTTGTTCCAGTGTGTCCATCTTCCCATCGGTGAGGCGTTTGCCTTCCACAATATAAAACTGGCAGCCACTTGACGCTTTTGCCGGATTGTCATCACGTGCCGCGGCTAATACGCCCCTTTTATGAAAAAGACTATCGTTAAATTCAGCCGGAATGGTATACCCAACATCTCCATTACCCAGTTCAACTCCAGGTTTTGCTTTATTCTGATCTTTGGAATCAGGGTCACCACCCTGGATCATAAAATTTTGTATCACCCGGTGAAA
>JAQNCM010000077.1 GCA_029237615.1 Mucilaginibacter sp. | reverse complement strand
TCGTTACCTACCAAACCTTCTACTGAGTTTTTATATGCCCGGCGGCAATTCTCGCGTGTCCATTTTTGGGAAAGCCACGGCATACCCAGGCGGTTATATAAAAAAGGCACATGGTGTACCGGTTCGTTTGCCTGATTGTAATAATCATTCCACATCATGTTCTCCGGTGTTTTTTCAAACAGGTTGTTGAGGTCGGCAATTACTTTTTCTTTGCCACCCATCAGCTTTACCATACCATCAACATCGTGCGGCACAAACCAGCCTTGCTGGTAAGGGTTGGTTTCAAAAGTACCGTACCATTGGGTTAGTCTCCCGGAATCGGGCCATGCGGCCCAGTTCCCGTTACTGTCTTTAGGTCTGAACCAACCTTTCCCTTTGTCGAAAATATTATTATAATCCTGGCTGCGCGCGGCATATTTAGCAGCATCGGCGGGGTGATTTAGCCAGCCGGCCATTTGTGAAACACACCACTCCGTGTAAGCGTATTCTAAAGTTAAAGCGATGCTGTTAGAACCGGGTGTGTACCCTTTATCGCCATTACCAAATTTCTCAACCGAGCCAACCGAAAGCGTGTAAGCCTTTGGTACATCAAAATTGCGGATGCCTTTGGCATAAGCATCGGTTATTACAGATACGGCCGGGTTACCAAACATGCAGCCGCTATAGGCATTCAACAGTTCCCAGCGTTCCAGGTAATTTTTATTTTTTTCGCCGGCCAGCGTTACCAGTGAATTGATCATATCATTCACCAGTGATGGATTAATGATCGTTTGCAAAGGCATCTGGCTGCGAAACACGTCCCAGCCACTAAATATAGTACGCTTGTTAAATGATTTATTATGGTGTGCCCTGCCGTCTCCACCAGGGTATTGCCCGTCAACATCGTTAATAACACGGGGATCTATCATGGTGTGGTACATAGCGGTGTAAAAAACGGTTCGCTCTTCAGGCGTACCGCCCTGTATTTTCACCTTAGCCAATGCCTTATTCCAAAGCGCTACCGCGCGCTGATGGACTGCATCAAAATTCCAGTCTTTGATCTCCGTAAGCAAATTGTTTTTAGCACCTGCTATGCTTACATAGGAAATACCCGATTTTAAGATCACCTGCTCATTTGCTTTTGTTGCAAATTCTGTATAAAAGCCCAGGTGCTTACCCTGCTTTTGTTTAACGCCTTTTAAGATAACCGCATGCGCAACCCAACCCTGGTATTTTACGCTTTCCACATCTTCGCGTTTGCGGCGCTGCGTGTCAGGTATATTTGCGCTCCACACACCAAAATTCTTAAGCGGCTTACTGAACTTAGCATAAAAATAAACGGTATAATCGGCTTGGCCGTCGCCATTACCCCAGCCTCCGCCATCAGGCGTG
Source organism: Mucilaginibacter sp. (assembly GCA_029237615.1). Taxonomy (GTDB): domain Bacteria; phylum Bacteroidota; class Bacteroidia; order Sphingobacteriales; family Sphingobacteriaceae; genus Mucilaginibacter. The sequence goes on along the minus strand of JAQNCM010000077.1, from coordinate 6,284 downwards.
CATTTCATCCAGCCTTCTATCGTATTAGCATCAACTACTTTTATATATTGTAACGTTGAGGTCCCACCTACCCGCCTTGCCAGGTCTATTTGTATCCTCGATTGTTTGTTTTGCGGAAAGGTAAAGCGTAGCATACCACTATGCGGGGCGGCAGTCATTTCGGCCTTAATGTTATAATCGGTAAGCAGGGCGCTGTAGTAACCGGCCGTTGCCTTTTCGCTCGATTTTAGGTATGCCGAACGGTATCCCCCTTTCGGATCAGCAAGCGTACCGGCGCTGGTTTTAAGTTTGCCGGTTGCTGGCATTACCAAAAAGTTACCCATATCCCCAAACCAGCCTATTCCACTCATTTGCGTGAAGGCGAAGCCTTCAATACTTTGATGCTCATAACTGTAACCAGAACCATTGTCGCCACCAGTTATGGTATTGGGGCTAACCTGTACCATACCATAGGGTGTAGTCGCTCCCGGAAATGTTTTACCCAACCCGTGATAGATACCGGCAGCAGCAGCGCTGCTGCTGGCACCGATAAATGGGTTTATGTATGACGCAGCATCCTGGCCGTTTACTGTCAAAGCAGCTACAGACAAGCCGGCCGCAATTGCCAGAGAAAAATATCTTGTAATGTTTTTAAACATTTGTACTTCTTAGTAATGCGTTTAAATACAGGCTGTATTTAATAATTGGTTTAATAAAGCGTCGAAAATATATAAGAAAAAACGATTTAGCAAATATTTAGTGAATTAATTTACGCTTTTTTCTGCCATGCGTTTCCATTCTAAAAGCTGCGTGCATTCACCAGCTTAATGGTCCTGAGGCCGAATTTTGGGATAGCTACCATAGTAGAAATTTGATGCAGTTGTTTTGACAGTGCTAATTCCTTTCCTTCTTTACCATTAAGTTTAGTTAGTATCGCTTTAGTTGCCCGGCAGCCAAAGGTTACCTTTTTTTTATTGCCGGTACCTGTATTGAAAACCCGCACCAGCATATCGTTACCATCAAAATTTATAGCTGATACTTCATACCCGGCTGGTACTTTAACGAGCGACGTGCTCATTTCCGGTGGATGCTTATCAGCAACTATTGCAATTAACGGCTCACTCCATTTGGTTCCCGCTGTCCATATACCGGCTTTATCCCATTTGCCAGCATGTGGTATTAAAGCATAATTGATTTGTGTAGGGCCGTTAATACCATATTTCCTGCCCCACAAACCCATGCCTGAGTATTGGATGTTGAGCCCTAAAGGAAAATCTTCGCCGTGTGCGTAACTGGTGGTATGGTCTGTAAACAGCGCCATGCCATACTGATCGTTATGGTCGGTAACATCTACCCAATTTAATATTACGTTGTTTTTTATACTGTCCCAGCGGTTAAAAAAAGTATTTTTTAACTTACTTTCGGTTACATCAAAGGGTGCATTTTTGTAAACCTTCTGTTGCTTTAAATTCAGCGGGAACATGGCGAGCAGTTTATTACGGTCGTCATAAAAAGCTTTAGCCGGCAAATCCATCTTGTAAGTGCCCGGTTTTGTATCCTGCCCAATGCCCGGGTTACCTTTCCAATCGATATTTAATTTAATATCTATCCGTGGCTGACCCTGCTCCAAAGAAATAACCTGCGTATAATTGTTTCCGGCTATTTGGCCATTCACCAAAACTTTAATTCTCAGCGGCCCGTTTTCCATGATCCCCACATTAGCAGCGCTATCTACGCTTGATCTAAAGCCACCATCATTATAAAAATTCCCGCGTAATTCGTTAAAGCCGCGAGCATTGGACTGATCAACAAATTCCTTATTATTTAATTTTTTAGCGATGATGCTTTTGATCACTCCGCCATGCGCCGGGTCGATAATGAGCTTATACAAATCTGTTTCTAGCTGATATTTACCGTTAGCCATTTTACTTACACTTGCGCCTTTTGCCGGCAGCGGTGCTTTATCCGTTAGCTGATAAACCCTATAACCTATTGATGGTATCCTGGCCTTAAAAATGATGCTATTTTCGGCTGTAACCTGTAACGGGACCGCCTGCCCATCTCCATCAATCAAACCTATATCACCCAAATTCCAGGTAACCGGCAACTTCACAGATATTACCTCGCCGCGGTCAACGCCGGTAGTATTATAAACGGTAATATAATTGCCCCTAACCTCAGACTGGTTTAAGGTGGCCCCTGCCCGGTTAATAATACTATCACATATCCGGTTAGTATGGCCTGTCCAAACGGTTACTTCATCGGCCCAGGTATTACCGGGCTTGCCGTTGTAAGGCACTATCCAGCAATCATGATGCTGTGACAATAATAGCGTACGCCACGCCGAATCTAACGCTGCCTGCGGCCATGTTGCAGTGGCATAAATTTTCGCCATAGCCGCCAGCTTTTCGGTAGCTACCAGCTTGTTTTCAGACAACCTTACTTTTTGGGCAATTTGCTGGGTAACCTGCGATCCCCATACCAGGCTTACCAGCATATCTTCCTGCGATACCTTCCAGTTTTGCCTTGCATCCCTTGCTGCTACGTTAGTGAAGTAATTGCGCCATGTGGTGTAAATGCTTTTAATATTACCATGCACACCGTCACCAATAAAGGGGCCGCCTTTCCAACCGGCGTCCTGCAGCGTCATCCCTATCGGGTGTGCTATCCCATCGGCCAGCGTCGCGTTAACATATTCTGCCGAATTATTCCATGCGATGGTTTGCCAGGTTGATTTGGCGGCCAGTTTTTCTACATCGTAGCGTGGTGAAGCTATAATAGCAGTACCATCCGGACCAATCCAATTAACCAGTTCGCCGCCATGCGGGCGGGTATAGCCACCAAAACACGTGTTAGGGTTTTTTAACGACGCATATTTAAATCCGAAAGATGTTAATATTTGTGGCAACGCGCTGGTGAAACAAGGTTCTTCTGACGAGTAGGTGGTAAATACAGCTTCCGGGAAATGGGCTTTTATCATCTTCATCCCGTAGCTTAACTGCCTGATGATGCTCTCACCGGATATGTTATACATATAGCTTTGCGCATAAGCAGGATTTACATATTCAATCCTCCCTTTTAACGACTGATCTGCAAAAAGCACCTTAAAATCTGCATAGGCCGATGGGTCAACGGCCCGTGCCCTGTCCCAGGTTTCGGGCTCCAGCTCAATGTTGATCTTCCAGTTGGGATTTTTTTTAAGCATATCTGCCATAAACCGGGTATTCCAATCCGGGTAATGACCCCATATCCCGCCGTGATAACCGTCTATATAATATGCCGTTTGGGCAGAAACTTTTACACAGTTAAAGCAGATAAATAACGCAAAAAACAGGTAATGTAATTTTTTTAACATCAGTATTATTTAATTAAAGTGATTTCGAAACGGTGAACAACGGGCTTATTAATCTTGTACATCTGGTTGGTAAGCAGGTCTATTTCCTGTTGCCAGGCTTCACGAACGCTTTTAAACCTTGCTTTGCGATATGTTGGAATGGTTGCTGCCACAAAAAAATCTTTTTTAGCATACTTCTGCAGCGAATCTACAGTAGCATCACCATCATTAAACAGCAATCCTTTCGGCTTAAGTATGGAGTAATGGATCCAGTAATATTCGCGCAGGCGGCGCTCAATTTCCCAGCGCTCTTCATTAATGTGCATTATGGCCAATGCTTGCTGGTATTGCGGCGTGATTTTTATTAAAGCAAGGTTAATGCCACGACCAAGATCGGCGGCTGTATAAATGCCAATAGTTTTATCGTCAATTTTAAGTGCATATTGGTTTTGTTTTAGCCCCTTAACCTGTAATGTTTCCTGGTTAAATTCATCTGGTATTAATTTTAAGGCTGATGATTGGGCCCGCTGCGGCCTGCCAAAACCACCAGGAATGGTATCGGTTGGATAAGGCAATGAATTGGCCAAATAGTTGAATCTGATAGTTACCGGTGATATATCCGGCTGGGTAACGTCGCAGTTTTCGGTACTTTCTACCTTTTTTGCCACGGCGTTAATCACCACACCGGCCACTTTTTTACCTGCTAAGCCCTGTGCCTTTAAAAATGCGTATGCCATAACCATTTGCCCATCGTTTGTGGGATGGATACGGTCGGCGTTATTGAACGTAAATAGTGAATCCTGCTGCTGCTCGTGCAGGCTAACCTGTGTGAGGCTGCCATTAAAATCTACATAACCCCAATTATTCCTGGCTGCAGCCTTTTGTTGTTCGGCCGCTATTCTTAAAATGGCAGCGTTCTTATTTAATAAAGGATTGATCTTTATTTTAGACGTCTCGTCATACGGCGACGACGAGATCATGATCTTTTTGACTTCGGAATGCGTCGCTAGTTTTGCTTCGATAAGTGCAAAGCTTTTTAATGAGGCAACTACTTTAACGTTATAAACCGAATCGGCTTTATCTCCTTTCAGGTTCTGGTAGCCGGTATCATTCATACCGAAGGTAAGCGTTATCACCGTTGGCTTATGGGCGAATACGTCGCTATCCAGTCTTTCAAATATTTGTTGTGCTACATCGCCACCTATTCCGGCGTTAAATATGGTAATGCGCCTGGCCGGGTAGTGTGTTAAATAATACAGCCAAATGTAAGCGTGGTAATGGCCGCCATCAGTAATACTGTTACCTGTAAAAACCACCCGGTCGCCCTGTTGAAACGGTTGAACTTTTTGCGCCCTTGCAATTCCGGTTAGGCAAAAAAATAAATATAAGACAGATAAACTTAGTTTCATACCACAAACTTATAAAAAAGCTAAATTGATTTAGCAAAAGTTCGATTTTTAATTTTCAGGTCACTCTGCTTTACCAAGGATTCTGCAGTCGCTTTAGCAGAAATCGCTTTTCACCAGCTCCCGCTAGTTTGTAACTCGTGGTTCGGCATGGCGTCAGTTTGCTCTTGAAAGAAGGAATTTAATCATTATATGCCCTTTAAAAACCACCATCTTTTTATAATCATCTGCTCACAAATTAGCTATAGGTTGGTTACAAACTATTTTTGAACGCTTGCCAGCCTGGACATCATGGGAGAAGATCCCGTATATTTTTTAAAGAAGTTGGCGAAATAAGCCGGTTCTTCAAATCCAAGGCCATTGGCTATCTGGGCAATGCTCCAGTCGGTATGCTTCAATAAAGCATAGGCCTATTTTAAAAAACTTACGGAGATATGCTGGGTAGTGGTTTTCCCGGTAACCTCTTTGACCGACCGGTTCAGGTGGTTGGTATGCACTGCAAGGCTTTCGGCATAACTATTCGCTGTTTTCAATTTAAGAAATTGCCAGGGCGAATCAATAGGAAACTGCCTTTCCATCAGCTCTAAAAACAAGGTGGTGATCCTTGCAGCAGCACTCGTATTGGTTTCATAGGTGGTTACCGGCGCTATTTTTAAAGCCTCGTGCATAAGGATGCGCAGATAGTGACGCAGCAGGTCGTATTTGTGGACATAATCTGAATCCATTTCTTCCATCATTTTACCAAGTGTTGCCGACAGAAATGCCAACTGGGCTTCATCTAAAAACACAATGTGGCTACCGCCCGCCTGGAACAACGGAAAATCCTGCAGAGCGCTTTTATGCTCATGTGATTCGATAAAGGCTTGCGTAAATAAACAGAACCATCCTTTTTGTTCACCGTACCCTGGTTCCCAGGCCGAGGGTACAGAAGGACTGGAAAACACCAGCGCAGGCCGGTCTATAGTCACCCATTTATCTGCATAATGTATCTTCCCGTTGCCAATGACCAGCGCTATTTTATAGAAATCACGCCGGCTAAAAGGCGATCTGTTATGACAGGCCCTGCGCAAGAACACATTGAAATGGCCCTGCCCCGTATTGTTCTCTGCAAAAACCTTTTGATTCGCGACCGGGTGGCGCTGGTAAAATTCTTCGAGTGTTTCCGTAGTTAACATGATATAAAGGTATAAATTATTTGATTATTATAACCAAATATGACCATTCAATGATTTTAAAAATTTCAAATGTTTGAAAGTTATAAATATCTGCTTGAATACTATAAATAAAAAATGAACAGCCGCCGCTACTTTTGCGTCATGGAAACCGGTTTTAGAAAATGGATCCTCGTTGTCACGATTATTACCTCTACAATTATTGAGCTGATTGATACTACTATAGTAAATGTATCTATTAATACTATGAGCGGTAATTTAGGCGCATCATTAGAAGATACCGCCTGGGTTATTACTTCTTATGCCATCGCCAATGTTATCATTATCCCCATGACCAGCTTTTTAGCAGAAAAGATTGGCCGGAAGCAGTATTATATAGGTTCCATTATTTTA
>JAQNCM010000057.1 GCA_029237615.1 Mucilaginibacter sp. | reverse complement strand
TGGTGATGTTCGTGACCTTCTTCGTGATGTACAACTCCGTGATCGTGAACTGCTAATGTTGACATAATCGCTAATCTTATATTAATTGTTTAACGCTAACCTGTTTGCTGCAACCTTCGCCGGGTTGGTTGACTTTACTTCTGCTAATTTCAGTTCCTTTTTTAAAGGATCGGTTAAATAAGGCTTTTGCTTTGCTATCCAATCCTGGTATTCAGCCTGTGAAACTACCCGCACAACCTTTTGCATGTTATAGTGGATACCTCCGCATATTTTGTTGCAGTAAAGTAAGTATTCAAAGTTTGGATTATCTGTTTTACGGCGCATTTCTGCGGTGGTAATGGTTGGAACAAACTTAAAGAAAGTAGGTAATCCCGGTACGGCATTTAACTGAACACGGAAGTAAGGCAAGTAAACGCTGTGTATTACATCCTGTGACCGGATATTTATCCTGATTGATTTATAAACAGGTAACACTAAAGTATCAGCCTGTAAGTCATCAAAACTATTGCGGTCTTTATAATCAATTCCTAATTTGTTTAAGGCGGTAGTCAGGGTATAATTTATTTTACCAAGCTTTCCATCCCGACCCGGATAACGCAGTTCCCAGGCAAACTGATGGCCTGTAACTTCGATGTTCATATCACCTTTAACCTCGGTGCTATCGGTTACTTTTTGCCAGGTAAAAAATCCAAACACAACCAGAATAGTTAAAACAACTGCGGGTATAATGGTCCAAACTTTTTCGATGGTGTTGTTATGCGGTAAAAAGTAAGCTTTGCGTTTATCAGATCCGCGGTAGAAAAATGCGAATCCGAATAAAAGGCATTGTGTAAGTACAAATACGATCAAGGTTAAAACAGCAGTAAGCGCAAACATATCGTCAATTGCACCGCCGTGGGCAGATGCAGCTTCGGGCAAGGTCATGCTCCCCTGTACAGTTAACGACCAATAGGCACCATACATCCCCACAACCAGGAACACCATGCAGACTATCCCCATTACACCATTCCAGTTGATTCCCTTCTTACCCTGCATTTTTTGGGTAAGATCATAAACCTTTAATATTTTACCGAGTATGGCGATGCAAAAGCATCCCACTAAGAAAATAAGTACATAATAGGCAACACCTGTCCACATAGCACTATTAGCCATAGAATCGGGAGGAGTTGGTGTAGAGTTACCCTGCGCCACCGCCGCTTGTTGCTGTGCCATAAGCATATTAGTGCCCAATAGCGAGAATGCTGCAAAAAGCGCCAGTGTTTTTTTAGAATTTATTAGTGTTTTGAATCCCATTTTTAATGTTTGTTTGGTATTCTTTTATTTAGTGCAAATTTAACAATTATTATATGTGATGATGAAGGCTCTCTTCAAGTAATGGATGTTTTTTAGGAACAAGCGAATTAAACTTGCTAAGAGCGCTTAACATAGTGAATGTGAATAAGCCTGCAAATCCAACAAAGGTAGTTACTTCAAGTATGCCGATCTCGGTATACCATGCCGACTGCGGACCAACCGCTCCTGGCATAATCATCTGCCAGTAATCAAGCCAGTGACCAAGTATCAAGATAATACAAGCTGTTTTCAATATTTGAACACCACGCTTTGAGTCGCGTGACATCAGCACTAACAATGGTGTTAAAAAGTTCACAATAATATTTAACCAGAACCATGGTTTAAATTCAGGCTCCCACCTTCTGTAAAAATAAGCCGCCTCTTCTGGTATATTGGCGTACCATGTTAACAGGAATTGTGCAAACCATAAATAAGTCCAGAATACAGAGAACCCGAACATCAGCTGTCCTAAATTATGCAGATGGTCTTCTGTTACCCACTCCAGGTATCCGTTTTGCCGTAAAATAATGATAGTTAATGTGATTACTGACAATCCGCTAACCCACAAGGCAGCAAAATTATACCATCCGAACATGGTTGAAAACCAATGAGCTTCCAAAGACATTATGGTATCGAAAGCAAATAATGGAACGGTAAAGCCAAAGATCAGCAAAAATATAACTGATACCTTGAAGCTTTTGTTATAGTTGAACATACCGCCCAGTGCATCTTCGTTATTTGAATATTTTACAAGCAACGCCCCCAATAAGCTATAGCTACCGAGGTAAATAAGGATGCGTATAAGGAAAAAAGGAATATTTAAATAGCCTGATTTAGCGGCAATGATATGGTCGTAATTTATATTTCCTTCTGTTGTTACACCTTTAAGTGCCCAAAGTTTATACAAGTACGGCAGCATTGTTTGCTTACCGTGTTCATTAAGCCCGGGATGTGTAATAAATATACCGCCACAGATAATTATAATTAAAACAACGGCTGCGATTGGCAATGCTTTTGCAAATGCCTGCGGAATGCGAAGTATGGAAGCTGACCAGCCGGCCTGAGCTACGTATTGCACAGCGCAAAAGAATATACCGCAAATACACACACAGGCAAAGTAATAACCATTCAGCAACAGGTTTGCAAAGGTACGTTCGCCGTTGCTTGTTAAAAAGCCATATAATATGCCAATTACACCAATAGCTATCATGATCAGGCTCCAGGTTTTAGCCTTGCCCTGAAATTCAAATCGTTCGTCGAAACTATGAGAAGTCTTCATTAAAAATTAGCTTATAAAGTTTGTAA
>JAQNCM010000582.1 GCA_029237615.1 Mucilaginibacter sp. | reverse complement strand
GTGTAAGTGACCCTAATTGTGCCTGTTCATGCGGCAAAATGCGGCCGTACCATTATTAGTTTTGAATGATTAAGTTATTGGGTTATTGAATTATTCGGTTAACGTGAGTTCGATATAAGTCTGTATTCGCCTCACCCCAACCCTCTCCAAAGGAGAGGGAGCTTAAAATACGCAAATTAGCCACTCGGCTATTCAAAAGTCCTCTCCTTTGGAGAGGACTTTTGAATAGCCTGTTGTATTTTTTAAGGCATTCATGAGGGCTGCGCCGTTTAGGTGAGGCTAACGAATGTTTTTATTTAGCGAAATTATATATCGAACTCACGTTGAGTTATGAATTATTGGATGTTTATTACTTCCTAACCCCGGACGTAGATAACCTGCTTGGTTTCAAAAAACTCTTCCGTAAAATAATCCTTAAGATTAAATTGCTTAACCTTTAAACCTGATTCTGCAATTTCCTGTTCGAGGTCGCCCCCTTTGAGATAAAGAATACCATTGGGTTTATTATTTCTTGACAACTTATTAAACTTGCCCTTTACCCAAGGGTAAAATTCTTTTAAGCGGGTTACCGCCCTTGAAATTACAAAATCAAACTTTTCATCAACCTCTTCAGCACGCATATGCGCCGCCCTCAAATTTTGCAGCCCCAAAGCAGCAGCTACTTCCTGTACCACCTTAATTTTTTTCCCGATGGAATCAACCAAATAAAAATCTGTTTCGGGAAACAGGATAGCCAGCGGAATACCGGGAAATCCCCCTCCTGTGCCTACATCAAGCACCTTTTCGCCCGGCAAAAAAGAAATAACTTTTGCAATACCTAATGAGTGCAGCACATGCCGTTCAAACAATTGATCAATATCCTTACGGGATATCACATTGATCTGGTTATTCCAATAATGGTATAACTCCGGCAATTGTTGAAACTGCTGCTGTTGTATTGGCGTAAGGTCAGGGAAATATTTAAATAACTGCTCAGATGTCATCCCTGGTAAATTGGTTCATGATATTACCCAGCAGATACCGGGCCCTGAACAATTGCGCCTTAACGGTACCCAACGGCAGATCCAGTTGCTGTGCTATCTCTTCATATGATAATTCATCAAAATAGCGCAGGGTGATCAGGTTGCGGTAACGAAGCGGCAAGTTTTCTATCAGTAGCCTTAACTCTTCAGTTTGTTGCTTTTTAATAGAACTTTCCTCCGGGTTCAAAACATCCGCTTTGATCTGTAACGGCTTCTCATCGCCGTCATCATCGATCATGCTATGGATTGACAACGTATTTAATTTTTTCTTCCTGATAAAATCAATACAATTATTGGTTGCCACCCTAAACAACCAGGTGCTAAAGGCAAATTCGGGCTGATATTTATCTAACTTTTCAAATGCTTTGGCAAAGGTTTCCACCGTAAGGTCCATGGCGTCTTCCTTATTATTAACCATTTTCAGCACCATAAAATAAATAGAATCCTTATACCGGTGCATAAGGTCGGCATATGCTTTTTGATTCCCCTCACGCGCCTTAACTACCAAATGAAAATCATTTTTGGCGTTTTCAGAAAAATTTGCGTTTACTTCCATTGGGTAGTTTTAATAAAGGTTCCTATGAGCCCAAATACATTTAAATAAAGGTAATAAACAAAATCAAAGAGTGGCAAATACCACAATAAGGATAAAGCATTTAATTTTCTAAATGTTTTGCGGTAAATAACAAATTGTGCAACCAACCTGAATAAAAATACGCCCAGTATAAGCAAAGGCTCGAAATTAAAAATCAAACACGATAGCAACAGTACATAAAATAAGAACCCGCTGAGCGCGTCAATGGATAACAGCCGCCGGTGACTATTTTTATACAGTTTCCCAACACCCATATGCCGTTTTTTTTGCTTGAATAATGACCTGAATGTTGTTTTTGCGCTGGTATACACAAATGTATCAGGATGTATTTCAATTGCTGTATTTTGGGGTGTAGCGGTTTGATTTACAAACAGGTCATCGTCCCCGGCTATTACATGCATGTGCGCCGCGAAGCCTTTGGCTCCAAAAAACAGCGTTTTGGTATAAGCAAGATTACGCCCTATACCCATATAAGGATCACCGTTTAAGGCTGCGGATAAATAATTTACAGCTGTTTTTACCGTTTCAAAACGAATAACAGGGTTGTAAAAGTTGCCGGTTTTGTAATAAGGCGAATACCCCAGCACCAATTGAACGGTACCTGAAAAGTTAACGGCCATGCGGGTTATCCAATTTTCTGAAGCCGGCTGGCAATCTGCATCGGTAAATAGCAGATGTTCATTTTTTGAAGCTTTTATGCCCAGGGTAAGGGCGAACTTTTTACCTGTTTTAAAGCGCTCATGCTCGTTTATGGTGACCACTTTTAAATGAGGATAGTTTTTCTGGAATTCAGATAAAACAAATTCAGAAGTATCAGACGAACAATCATTAACTACTACCACTTCAAAATCGGGATAGTTTTGCTGTAAAATAGATGGCAGATTCTCCTGTAGGTTAACTGCCTCATTACGTGCGCTGATAATTACGGAAATGGGTAAATTAACGGGCGGCAGTTCTTCGGGCGGCTTATAAGAGGCGAGCGAATTCTGTTTGGCTATCAAAAAATATAGCTGAATGATAAAACACAGCAAGAATAAAACGAGGAGGGCTACTTGTATATAGGTTTCCAAACTAAGCTAAAAAATATGAAAGCAAATTTGTTAAAAATCAGCGGAATTCGAAGTTTTAATTTATTTAAAGTTATAAAGGTTGTAAAAAAACAGAAAGAACAACAGTATAACACATTAACTTTTTCAACATTATAGTCTGTAAAAACTATTTTAATCCAAAACAACAATAAACTCCTAATTTTGCGCACTTATAATGAAATTCAATTTAACAGCACAGGATCCGTTTTCAAAAGCCAGGGCAGGCGAGATTACTACCGATCATGGTAATATACAAACACCAATTTTTATGCCCGTTGGTACAGCAGGTACCGTAAAGGCCGTACATCAGCACGAGCTTAAAAATGATATTGACGCGCAGATTATATTAGGCAACACCTATCATTTATATTTAAGACCCGGATTAGGCACCTTAGAAGCCGCAGGCGGCCTGCATCGTTTTAATGGATGGGACATGCCCATTTTAACCGATAGTGGCGGCTACCAGGTTTATTCTCTTTCCGACGTACGTAAAATAATGGAGGAGGGCGTTACCTTCCGCTCACATATTGATGGGTCAAAACACTTATTTACGCCCGAGGGTGTAATGGATATACAGCGCATAATTGGCGCAGATATTATCATGGCTTTTGATGAATGCACCCCCTATCCGTGTGATTATGGCTATGCGCGGCGGTCGATAGAAATGACGCACCGCTGGCTAAAACGCTGCTGTGAGCGGTTTGATACCACAGAGCCGAAATACGGCTACAACCAAACTTTATTTCCCATTGTACAGGGTTCGGTATATAAAGACCTTCGCGTAAAATCTGCAGAGGTTATCGCATCCTATGAACGCGAGGGAAATGCCATAGGCGGATTATCTGTTGGCGAACCGGCGGAAGAGATGTATGCTATGACCGAAATAGTTTGCGATATATTACCACAGCAAAAACCACGTTACTTAATGGGTGTAGGAACACCGGTGAATATATTGGAAAATATTGCCTTGGGCATAGATATGTTTGACTGTGTAATGCCCACCCGCAATGCCCGTAATGGGATGCTTTTTACAAAAGATGGCATTATTAATATAAAAAATGAAAAGTGGAAAAATGATTTTTCACCTATAGAAGCTGACAGTACCTTGCATGCAGACAATGCTTATTCTAAAGCTTATCTGCGGCATTTAATACATTCGGGTGAAATATTAGGCGCACAAATAGCTACTTTACATAATTTACACTTTTATTTGTGGCTGGTTAAAGAGGCCCGCGAAAAAATTATATCCGGCGAGTTTTATAACTGGAAAAAAATAATGG
>JAQNCM010000034.1 GCA_029237615.1 Mucilaginibacter sp. | reverse complement strand
AAAACTTTAGGGGTGCCTTGTGCTGAGAAATACCCTTTGAACCTGATGCAGTTAGTACTGCCGAAGGGAAAAGTAGAACAACCCTAAGTTGTTTACCAATCCTCCAACGGGTCCATTCCTATAGTTTAATAAATTTAAACAGGATGGAAATCACCGTAAATCAACAAAGTTATTCCACATCTGATGCTTGCTCTTTGCAGCAATTGCTTGCCACTGTTTTGCAACTGCAGGCCAAAGGTATCGCCATAGCGGTCAACCAGGAAATAGTTTCAAAAAGCAATTGGGAGACCTATACATTGAAACCCGGCGATTGCATCACCATTATTAAGGCAACCCAAGGCGGATAAAACATTAAACCAAATTATGAAAACTGAAAAAATTCCAGGAGAACAGGTGATCAGCCGTACACCTTTCCCGGCATCACGCAAGGTGTACGTTAAAGGACTGCTCCATAACATCGAAGTTGCCATGCGTGAGGTGAGCCTGAGCGAAACTAAGCTTCACGGGCGGTTTGGCGAAACGGAACCTAACGCACCGGTGACTATTTATGATACCAGCGGTCCGTTTACCGACCCGGACATTAAAATAGATGTAAAACAAGGTTTGCCACGCCTGCGTGAGCAATGGATCATCGGCCGTGGCGATGTTGAACAACTGGAACATATTTCATCCGATTATGGAAACCAGCGCGCCAATGATAAAAACCTGGATGCTTTAAGATTTGCGCACATCAGCAAACCCTATAAAGCAAAGCCGGGGATGAATGTATCGCAGCTGCACTATGCCCGAAAAGGTATTATCACGCCCGAAATGGAATACATCGCTATCCGGGAAAACCAGCGTATCGATTTGCTAAAGGAACAATTGAACGGACAATATGATGTGATGTCGCATCAGCACCCCGGCCAAAGCTTTGGTGCCAATACCCCAAAAGGATATATCACACCGGAATTTGTATGTCAGGAAGTAGCCACCGGCCGCGCGGTTATCCCGTCTAATATCAACCACCCGGAAAGTGAACCAATGATCATAGGTCGTAACTTTTTGGTGAAGATCAACGCCAATATCGGTAACTCGGCAGTTACTTCCAGTATCGAAGAAGAAGTGGAAAAAACTGTAAGGGCCTGCAGGTGGGGCGCGGATACTATTATGGATTTATCAACGGGAAAAAACATTCATGAAACCCGCGAGTGGATCATTCGTAATTCACCGGTGCCTATTGGCACAGTACCCATCTACCAGGCACTGGAAAAAGTAAACGGAAAAGCTGAAGATTTAACGTGGGAGTTATTCAGGGACACTCTGATTGAGCAGGCCGAGCAGGGGGTGGATTATTTCACTATTCATGCGGGTGTATTATTACGCTATGTGCCGCTTACTGCTAAACGTATTACAGGGATCGTATCACGTGGTGGATCTATCATGGCCAAATGGTGCCTGGCACATCATAAGGAAAACTTCCTTTATACGCATTTTGAAGAGATATGCGAGATCATGAAAGCTTATGATGTAGCGTTTTCCCTGGGCGATGGCTTACGGCCTGGCTGTATTGCCGATGCAAATGATGCCGCGCAATTTGGCGAATTGGAAACCTTGGGCGAACTGACTAAAATTGCCTGGAAGCACGATGTACAAACTATCATTGAAGGGCCGGGACATATCCCGATGCACATGATCAAAGAAAATATGGACAAGCAACTGGCACACTGCGGTGAAGCGCCTTTTTATACTTTAGGCCCGTTAACCACAGATATCGCACCGGGTTATGACCATATTACTTCTGCTATTGGTGCAGCCATGATTGGCTGGTTTGGTACGGCCATGCTTTGTTATGTGACACCAAAGGAGCATTTGGGCCTACCCAACAAAAAGGATGTGAAAGACGGCGTGATCACTTATAAGATTGCAGCTCATGCCGCAGACCTGGCCAAAGGCCACCCAGGCGCCCAATACCGTGATAACGCATTAAGTAAAGCACGTTTCGAATTTAGGTGGGAAGACCAGTTCAATCTATCGCTTGATCCCGACACAGCCAGGGAGTTTCATGATGAAACTTTGCCCGCCGATGGTGCCAAGATCGCTCACTTCTGTTCGATGTGTGGTCCTAATTTCTGCTCGATGAAAATTACGCAGGATGTGCGTGACTATGCCAAAGAAAATGGTATGGGCGAGGCTGACGCCCTGTCAAAAGGGATGGAAGAAAAGTCGAAGGAGTTTTTACAAAAGGGAAGCCAGATATATTTATAAAGATGGAACTGATGGCGATTTCAAACCCGGCTGCTGTTGCTGATGAAAGTATCATTATCAACAACCTGTTTCAGGCGGGTTTGAAATATTTTCATATCCGGAAACCCGAAAGCGATGTTCAAACGGTCAGAGGACTGATCAATGGGATTGCCCCCCAGTTTTATGACCGGATTGCCCTGCACCAGTTTCATGAGATGGCGAGCGATTTTGGTATTAAAAGACTGCACTATACTGAACGCGCGCGTAAAGCATCAAATACTAAAAAACGGCAAAATCAACTGGCTGACGGATTTACTTTAAGCACTTCTATCCATGATGTTACGACATTGCCTGCATTAGAACACGTTGATTATGTTTTTTACGGACCGGTATTTAACAGTATATCAAAGCCTGGTTACCAAAGTAAACTATCTGCAGATTTTAAACTGGATAAAACGAATATTAAACCTAAAGTAATAGCCTTAGGTGGCATTGATGTATCTAATTTAACAATGGTCAAATTGATGGGTTTTGATGGTGCAGCGGTGTTGGGTACTTTTTGGAGTGAGCCGGATAAAGCTGTAGCTATTTTTAACCAATTAAAAGAAAATTTGCCTGTTTAAATACAACACTAATATAATGATCGATAAACTACACTATATCTCCCAGCAACCCGAAAATGGTTCACACCTAACCGCGATCCGGCAATCCCTGGAGGCCGGGTGCAAATGGGTACAACTTCGGGTTAAAAACCAACCGGCAGATGTCATCCTTGAATATGCGATAGAGGCGAATAGATTATGCAACCAGCATGGGGCTAAACTGATTGTTAATGATCATCCTGAAATCGCTTTAAAAGCAGGCGCTTATGGTGTGCACCTGGGTTTAGAGGATATGTCTGTCAGCCGCGCGCGGGATATTGTGGGCAACAAAATGATCATTGGCGGCACCGCAAATACGCTTGAGCATATTAAACAAAGAATAGCTGAAGGCGCTGATTACATTGGTTTGGGGCCTTACAGGTTTACCGCCACCAAACAAAAGTTGAGCCCCATTCTGGGCCGGAATGGTCTCAACGCCATCATACGGAAATTGGGTTCGGTTCATATTCCCATTATTGTCATAGGCGGAATTTTACCGGAAGATATTACGGCAATTATGGAAACCGGAGTTCATGGGGTTGCCGCATCTGGTGCTATTACCTACGCGGTTAACCGGGCGGAAGTTGTTCATCAAATGTATCAGCGGCTAAATGTCCCTTCTTTAAATCCAATATCTAAAGCTTAAAAAAATCATGTTAAAAATAGCCGACAAAACGTTTACTTCACGCTTGTTTACCGGAACTGGTAAGTTTAGTTCCTCCGCTTTAATGGAAGAAGCTTTATTAGCTTCGGGTTCAGAACTGGTGACCGTTGCTCTCAAGCGTGTAGACCTAAAAAAGAACGGACACGATGATCTGCTGATCCGCCTGAAATATCCTCATATTAACCTGTTGCCTAATACATCCGGTGTCCGGAATTCAAAGGAGGCCGTTTTCGCGGCTCAACTGGCAAGAGAAGCATTGGAAACCAACTGGATCAAATTGGAGATACACCCCGACCCTAAATATTTAATGCCCGATCCTATAGAAACCTTAAAGGCTACGGAAGAATTGGCAAAAATGGGTTTTATTGTATTACCTTATATTCATGCCGACCCCGTGCTATGCAAAAGACTTGAAGATGCAGGCACCTCGGCTGTTATGCCTTTGGGTTCCCCCATCGGCAGTAACAAAGGATTAAAAACCATTGATTTTTTAGAGATCATTATCAGCCAAAGCAATGTGCCGGTAATTGTGGACGCCGGTATCGGTTCGCCCTCTGATGCAGCATGGGCGATGGAAATCGGGGCCGATGCGGTGTTGGTGAATACCGCCATTGCGGTATCAGGCAATCCTGTACAAATGGCAAAAGCGTTTAAATTGGCCGTAGAAGCAGGGCGGATTGCCCATGAAGCTAAACTGGCTTTATCTGTAACACACGCTGTAGCAAGTAGCCCCTTAACCTCTTTTTTAGATGAATAGCTTTACAGATATTTTTAGATCGTTTGATTGGGACGAAACTAAAGCGAGCATCTACGCCAAAACAAGCCGGGATGTGGAAATGGCTTTATGGGCTGAAAAGCGGACATTAGAAGATTTCAAGGCTTTAATATCACCTGCGGCAGCTCCTTACCTGGAGCAAATGGCCCGCATCAGTCAGCAATTGACGCTCAAACGCTTTGGTAAAGTGATCCAGATGTATGTGCCGCTTTATCTCTCTAATGAGTGTAAAAATATTTGTACCTATTGCGGTTTTAGCTATGATAATAAGGTAAAGCGTAAAACACTTTCCCCGATAGAGATCATGCAGGAAGTTACCGTCATTAAGGATATGGGATATGACCATGTGCTTTTGGTTACAGGAGAAGATAATGAAACCGTTCATGTAGACTACTTCAAAAAAGTACTTGACCTGATAAAGTCACATTTTGCGCATATATCCATGGAAGTGCAACCGCTCAACCTGGAAGATTATCAGCAATTGACCCCTTATGGCTTAAATACCGTACTGGTTTACCAGGAAACCTATCACCAGGAAGATTACAAAAAACACCATCCCAAAGGGAAGAAATCCAACTTTCAATACCGCCTCGAAACACCCGACAGGTTAGGGCAGGCAGGTATCCATAAAATGGGTTTGGGTGTTTTGATAGGTTTGGAAGACTGGCGCACCGATTCGTTCTTCACGGCGTTGCACCTGAGTTACCTAGAAAAAAAATACTGGCAAAGCAAATACAGCCTTTCTTTCCCGCGGTTGAGGCCCTTTAGCGGAGGTTTAGAACCTAAAGTGGAAATGAGCGACCGGGAACTGGTACAACTGATCTGTGCATACCGGTTATTTAATGAGGAGGTGGAACTCTCTATCTCTACCCGTGAATCGGCTAATTTCAGGAACAACATCATTAAGTTGGGTATAACCGCAATAAGTGCGGGTTCCAAGACCAACCCCGGTGGATATGCCGTTGAACCGGAATCGCTGGAGCAATTTGAGATCAGTGATGAGCGGAGTCCTGGGGAAATTGCCCGGATCATCACCGCACAGGGTTATGAGCCGGTTTGGAAAGATTGGGATAGCAGCCTAACGCAATAAACCATGCTGAAAGACGAAGAATTAAAACGGTATAGCAGGCAGGTGATATTACCTGAAATAGGTTTATCCGGCCAGGAAAAACTGAACAGTGCCAAAGTGCTGATGATTGGCGCAGGCGGCATAGGATGCACGGTATTACAATATCTGGCAGCAGCTGGAGTGGGCGAAATTAGCATTGTAGATGATGATATAGTGGATATGAGCAATCTGCACCGGCAGATATTATATTCAGCAGCCGATATAGGTAAACCAAAAGCTATCATTGCTAAGGAAAAGATTGGCTTGCTTAATCCGCACATTAACATTATTTGTTTAAATGAGCGGTTTACAGTTAGTAATGCAGAGGGTGTTTGTAAAGAGTATGACCTGGTGATTGACGGATCGGATAATTTCGAAACACGTTACCTGGTCAATGATACCTGCGTTGCTTTAAATAAAGTGCTTGTATTCGGCTCCATATTTAAGTTTGAAGGCCATGTTTCAGTATTTAATTACAATAATGGGCCTACTTACAGAGATGTTTTTCCTGAACCACCACCCGCAGATGAAGTTCCCAATTGTGCAGAGATAGGTGTATTGGGTGTACTGCCCGGAATCATCGGTGCATATATGGCTAACGAGGCTTTAAAGATTATTTGCGGTATTGGAGAAACGCTATCCGGTAAATTAATGACTATAAACGCGCTTGATAATACAACCAATGTATTTAAAGTGTCGAAACAACTCAAGGCATCTAAACCCCAGGAAACAATAGCTACCCAACCCCTCAAAGCCATTAATTATGAGATTACGATGGATGAGTTGAACACCTGGCTATCGGGATTCCCGGACGAAATCTGCCTTGTCGATGTGCGGGAAACCTATGAGTTTGACGAGTACAATATTGGGGGAATTAATATCCCTTTGTATGAATTAAAAGAACATATTGAGCAATTGCCGGAAAATAAGAAGCTGGTATTCTGCTGTCAGACCGGGCAGCGGAGTAAAACGGCCATTCAGTTATTGCAGCGTTTTTACAAAGGCGAAATGTACAGTTTAAAAAACGGTGTGATTTAAAAACGGATCAGTTTATGAGTAAATACAGATACCCGGTTGTATTGAGCATTGCCGGATCAGACAGTGGCGGTGGCGCAGGTATACAAGCGGATTTGAAGACCATGAGCGCCCTCGGTTGCTTTGGTACAACAGCCATTACAGCAGTTACTGTTCAGAATACGTTAGGAGTTGGTGGCATTCATCCTGTTCCCGTTGATTTTGTAAAAGCTCAGATCAAAGCTGTTATGAGTGACATGAAACCATTAGCTGTTAAGATCGGCATGGTACATAGTGCAGAACTGGCCGTTGCCATCGCCGAAGCTTTAGCAAGGTATCCGGGCGCACCGGTTATTTTTGACCCGGTTATGGTGGCCACAAGTGGCGATCGCCTGATCGAAAACGATACGGTGGCAACGTTAAAAGACGTACTCTTTCCATTAGCCCAAATTGTTACCCCTAATCTGGATGAAGCAACAATACTGGCTGAAATGGAAATCAAAACCATTGATGATATGAAAGAGGCTGCGGTGCGGATCATGCGATATGGTTGTAACGCAGTACTGATTAAAGGTGGTCACTTAAAGGGGGCATACCTGTACGACGTATACCTGGATAAAAGTGGCAATGAGCGTATTTTTAGATCAATAGCTATCGATACCATTAATACGCATGGAACGGGATGCAGTCTTTCGTCAGCTATAGCGTCTTACCTCGCTTTAGGTAATGATCTGAATATTTCCATATCGAAAAGTAAAATATATATTCAAAAGGCAATTGAGCACGGTAAGGATGTCAGGACCGGAGAGGGCCATGGTCCGCTGAACCATTTTTTTGATCCCCAAAAATTAGTCAAATATGAAATGGAGTGAGATCGCGGTGTGAATTAAAAGGTGTTCAAAAAATCCGGCATGGTAAATTTTTTGAATACGTTGTTTTTAATTTTTATAGCTATAATTCACTTTTTCATTCAAATTTCCATTGGATATTTTTCCAAACTCTGCTCTGCAACGATCCGGAACCCATAAGTGTATTCAAATATTTGCTCTCATTGTTACAAAATCCAAGCGAAGTGAAATTAACTTCCCCTCCAGTTTCCTGAAACATCCATTGTCACAAAACGTTGCACTGTTACAACCTTTAAAAATAAATAATCGTTTAAACCTGTAATAACAATAAGTGATGAACCGCTTTGCAAACCTGAAAATTCCAGCCATTATTGTATTGGCTGCGTTGTGCTGGGCATTTGTGGCCGATCCGCTCATCAGCTACCTGGCCAAAGGGCTGGAACCTCAGCACCAGGATCTTTTTCGCAGCGTTAATGATTTTGTGATCGCTGTGGTCCTGACCTTTGTTCTTTACAAGCGGATCAGGAAACAGCAAAACGAACTGCATAAGGCGGCAGATGACTACCGCAGGTTGTTTGAAAACCTTCCTGCACCTATGTACATTTTTGATGCAGAATCTTTTCAGTTTTTAGCGGTTAACAAAGCAGCACAATTACAATACGGCTATACGCGTGAAGAATTTTTACAGATGAAAGCCACGGAAATACGGCCGCCAGAAGAAATACGATCGTTCCTCGAAATTAATGACCGGATACCTGATAAATACCTTGATGCCGGCCGCTGGCTGCACCGGAACAAAATCGGTGAACAATTTTATGTGCGCATTTATACACATTGTACAACTTTTGAAGAGAGGGCTGCCAAGCAATGCCTTGTTATTAACATCGACCTGAAAGTAAAAACTGAAAACGCATTACAAAAGAAAACCGACGAACTGGAAAATGTGCTTGAAAGCATTACTGATGCTTTTTATACCGTTGATAAGGATTGGAATTTTACCTATATTAATAAGGAGTACGAAAGTGTACAGAACCGCAAACGTGAGGATTTGCTGGGTAAAAATGTGTGGGAGCTTTTTCCTTACGGGAAGGAGCTGCGGTTTTTCAAGGAATATGAGTATGCGCTGAGGGAGCAGGTAAGTGTGCATTTTGAAGAATATAATCCTGATAATAAAATGTGGGTTTTTGCCCATGCTTACCCAACCGATAACGGGCTGGCGATCTATTTCCGGGATATTACGGAAGAAAAGAGGATGCGCGAAAAGATCATCAATGACGGGCAGAACCTGCGCGCAATAATCAATAATACCAAAGACCTGATCTGGTCGGTCGACCGCGAGTTCAATATCATTACCGGTAACCAGGGCTTCTGGAAACGGGTAGAAAAACTGACCGGAAAGACGGAAGATATCATTAGCAACCTGGATTTTGAAAATGAAATGATGCAGGATTACCTGGGCAACTACGAAAGGGCATTTAACGGGGAAGTATTCAGTATTATAAGGGAAAGAAATTGGGAAGATAATACGCGGTTTGAAGAAGTGAGCTTTAACCCGATTTATGATCAGCAGCAAAAGGTTATTGGTGTTAATTGCTTTTTGCGGGATATTACTGAACAACAGCAAC
>JAQNCM010000540.1 GCA_029237615.1 Mucilaginibacter sp. | reverse complement strand
AGAAGTGCAAAAGCAAAAGGACCCAATATCGGAACAGGACAGGTTAGTGGAGCTGATACGCGACAATGGACGGCTGAGGTGGGAGCTTGCGTGTTACAGGCCTCTAGAGAAGGAGGTGCTGAAACCTCTCTTGGCCCTAGTCGAGTTTCACGAGCATGGGTTAGATTCAACCGTTCAAAGATTCAACGCCAAGATCGAACGGTTCAATATTCACTGGCAATCTGGACCAAGAGTATAATAGTTACCGAAATGAGTGTCCAAAGTTTCAGTGTGAAAATATTGTCCGAGGGGCCATTTTCAAGGCCCAAAGTGTCAAGCCAGAATGAAATTAAACAGATACGACAATGCCAACCGATTAGCTGCATATTAGGCATTTAGCATACGAATATACTAGCTCTTTAACATCTTAGCCGCCCTATTGGTCCACAATGGTCAAAGACGACAGCATATATGGGTGTTTCGCACCACGGACTCGCTGCCAGAGGTCGTGGAGGACCAGATGATAGCCTAGAGCCATCTCATGCGTAACGAAAGCGGCTGCGGGTCAAAATTAAATTTATTTTCAAGTTGGCTCTATCGTTTCCAATTGAGATTTTCGCACATGAGGTCGCGGTGAATTATTGAGTGGCTGATAGCTAGAGCTAAAGGCATGGGTGAGCCTTCACGGCGGGGTATGCGTGATAGGATGGGGCAGAGCGAATGGTTAACCTCGAACGATGCGTGAGAATAGGTTGGAAGTGAGGATGAGGCGTTATTCGTAATGGTACCTAGACCAAATCATGACTTTACCGCGAACTTGCGAGCCGGCGACCTTATAAGTTTCCAATAATCCAACCAATCTTGCTCAAGCGACCATGAGATATCAGAGGCTGTCACTCGAGAACCCAGTCCAGCCTCTCTGTTCCATTTCAGTCCGACGGGACAAATGTGTTACCTCCACCATTTCTGGATCATCCTGACAGCTCCGAATAGAGACATCGACTATTGCTCCGTCATCGCAAGAGGTAATAGCTAGCAAGTGTAACATTCCTGGCATCTGCACCTTTCTCTATGCTGAAGACCTAGACAAGGCAATCTGTCAGCTGCTGTGAAGATGGGCCTAGTTTAATCTATGATCTTTTGTTGTGAAAGGGCTGGCACCTACATCCTCCCCAGTAGAATCTCCTTGTCGGCCCTGATCTTTTCGTTCATAGCATCAAAACCCTGCCGACTCCGGATTTCGTCCTCGGGCACTTGGCTGTCCCAAAGGGCCCGAATCGTGTTCTTTATCAACTCTATATGGTCCAGGCATGCTCATCAACTTGGAGAGACTGACCCCGAGAAGAGACATCAGGTACTCATTCGGCGGAAGGGCATCATTGCGACACCAGTACAAGAGGTACTCTCCATTGAGCTCAGGATGCGGAAACCTTGAGGTTCATGACCAGGGTATTCATCGGGGTATTCGTAGAATTTGATGCTCAGAAGATGGGGAGACTCTCCAGTAGCAGGGATCCTCATACACGTCTTGGAGCATAGAAATTCTTTTCACTTTTGACCGCCTGCAATTTTTTGAGGACTCTGTCACTTGAGGCTCCACCAATGACCGTAACACTTGCCGAAGATTCGGCCACTCCTGGTAGCTGGTTCTGAGGGACGATCAGACAAGGTCTCAATATCCTGGAGAGAGGCGGAGAGATTGAAACGAATGCGAGGATCGGCCTGCGGATACGCGGCTAGTGTAATATGCCAAAGCGGATAGACTCGCCCATGAGAACATCTCGTTTGGTAGAAGCATCTCGGTAGCGAGAAAGCAGTTCGTGGCATAACCAGAGCATGACTTTTGCTGCAGCCAAAATAGGGAAATGAATCGGCGTCGGGCGGAAAGCTCGGCTGCTTTGCCCAAAGTCTTTTGGAGCTCGTTCTTCTTCGGCTGTGGAATTGCATGCTCTCTCGCCAGTAGTTCAATCCGCTCGTTAACCAGACTCTTGCTAGAGTACAAATAGAAAGTACATGCGCACTGTGGGGTGTCGGATTTGGCTGTTACGTCTGTGCTCATATGGAAATGACCATAGGATCTGTTAGGGATCAGGCGTGCTGCCGTTTTAGTCATATCACCAAAACACGCTGCTCAGAACGTATCTAGCAGGGCCAAAGAGCACCGAGCTATTGTGAGTCACCCATATATATACCGGCATATCCATCCATATCTCAATGCCTTCCTTTGTGTCTGAGCTGAGAATTAGCACCCTCGGTGGCACATTTAGGGATGGGTAGCACTCTTCATAGCTCGAGTGTGTACTCAGACTCATTTCAGCTGGAAGATCTTCTCCAACGGTTGTCCGAACAAGCTCGTCAGCAGCAGACACGGACGATCCAGACGCTTGAGGACGAGAACCGGGAGTTGCGCAACAAACTGTCAGAAGTGCGGCAGCTCTGGGAAGCTATCTACAGAGACATGCAAGAGGTGAACAACATCGCTGGACAACTAAGCGCAATAAGGAAGGGAGCAGGCCGAATGATGGACAGACAGAAGAAGATGTGGATTGTAAATTGCACGGCTATCTGACCACGTCCCGTGA
>JAQNCM010000434.1 GCA_029237615.1 Mucilaginibacter sp. | reverse complement strand
GAAGAAATATTACAACAGTCACTTCGCTCGCTAAGCAATATATTTAAACTGGATCCGGATGAGTTGAAAGACAAGCTGGTTTCCTTTAATATTGCTAACTGGACCAATGAGCCATTTACCCGGGGATCATACGCTTATGATACGATTGCAACCCCGGCATCGCGTAAATTGTTGAATGAACCGGCAAATAACACACTATTTTTTGCAGGTGAATATTTATATGATGGCCCTGCCATGGGTACGGTGGAGGCGGCATTGACAAGCGGAATTGATGCGGCGAAAAGGATGCTGGATGATAACAATTCTCTTATTTGATATTATGATATAATTGCAGTAGGTAATAGTATTGCTATAAATTGCTATCTTTAATAAACTTTATCTCAGATGACATTGATGTCTTTGCTTTTTAAACTTATATATATAAGGTATTGTGCTCATTTAGGCTCTAAACGTTTAATAGGTTCATTTGATAGTTTGATGTTAGGGATTTTCTTTGGAATTTTCGGCATATTCATTATCCTATCGTCAAGACGGTATGATGATTATAAAGCAGATGCCGCACTTTTGCAAAAGTTTAAACAAAATTAACTGGGTTATTAACAACGTAAGTTGTATTTTCATTAAGGATGCTTTAAATATGATGATTTCTATATTAGCTTGAAATTCAATATTATATACGATTTAACTCAAGTGTTCCACCCGTTCCAAACGTTCCACCCGTTCCATCTCAAAAAATGGAACACTTCTTAATAACCTATCTGACAATTCAAACCTTCCAATAATTTCCTGACATAATGATCATATCCAGCAGCTTAATGCTGTTATCGTAGTAGTCGTAATCTTTCAGTT
Organism: Mucilaginibacter sp.; assembly: GCA_029237615.1. GTDB lineage: Bacteria > Bacteroidota > Bacteroidia > Sphingobacteriales > Sphingobacteriaceae > Mucilaginibacter. The sequence continues at coordinate 2,387 of JAQNCM010000434.1, read as the reverse complement.
TAAATGCCACAAGGTAGGTCCAAACGTTGTTTAACCATGTCTGGTTATTTTTATCAACCATCGCCGATACGCCAAACGGCGCGATAAAGCTTAACGCTTCAAAGTATCGTCTTTTAATATCGTTCCCGGCTAAGGTATATCCCGCAGATAAGTTATAAGTGTTGTTGTTGGTCGTTTCCCGTATCCAGCTGTTTATTTTGGCTGTTATAGCCTTCGAACGTTTGTCACCTGTTAATAAATAATCCGTAGCAATGCGCCAGGGATCCCGGCAGGCATTATAATTATAATATCCGTCATAGGGCGATTCAAGGAAATTTGGTGGTGCAGGCCTGGGTTTTTTATTGATGTGCACAATAAAATCGGGTAATAATCCGGCATCAGAACTGTAATTATCCTGGACGGTTGTGAAAAGCTTATAATTGGAATCGACAACTTTCGCCCATCTGTTATCGCTGGTAGCACATTCAAATGCCTTAAAATGAGCAGGCATAAAATCAGACGAGCGCATATCAAAGTAATCCCTGCTTTCCGGTTCTATACCGTCACTAATTAAAACCGACCAGGTTTGATGATTGATCTCATATGCCATTACAGCAGCGATCATTTCTTTGGCAGCTTTTAAATAATCGATAGTTCCTTTGCTGCCCCATTGCTTATCGGCCAGCAATAAGGAATAAGCTATATCCATATCGCCATCTGTAGCCGATGTTTTGTCTATATCTTTTCCGGTGGCATCTTGTGCCCATGCCATTAAATACCTGCTTCTGCTGTCGGGATGTGATCTGTAATAATTATAGAGTTTATCGTAAGTTATTTTTGCTGAAGCATCATATCCGGCCATTAACGCCGTAATGATCATCCCATATCCCTGGCCTTCTGATACGCATTGTTTTTTACCGACATTTTCAAACCAAACATAGGACTCGTCTTTTTTGGCGCTTTTAATAAAACGCTTTTTCCATTGGCTATAAAAATCACTTACCGTTTTATCCAATTGAGCTTGCGATAAATTATCAGGTTTAATAGTACCGGGAGCGTATTTTACATGCTGTGGAAAAGGCTTTAAAGCCTGTTGGGCAAAGACGGAATCAGCGCAAACAATCGTTGCAAATAAAATGAACAATTTTAATTTCATTAGATGGCCATGGTTACACTGCTGTCAAAACTCAATTCATCTCCATCTTTGTGTCAAAGATCAATATTGATAATGTTTAATGTCGTGTAAGCTATTAATAACTACATCTGCTTTATTCAAACTAAGGATGGGCGCTGCAGCCCGCTCGCCTGTTTGTTTCTGAATTGCGTGTTCTTTTATAATCAACTTATTTTCAGTTTCATCCACGGTCATATCAGCTCCTGAGAAATACAATTTTAAGCATTCCAGAAAGTTTTGTATTGCAGGGGTTTGCTTACAAGTGGCTGCAAACCAGGTGCGTTTAGCAATACTATGATGCAACGGCTTTGTAACAATATTACGGCCTGCAAGGTAAGGCTCAACAATCCAATCGGCCATAACTGTAATGCCAAGGCCGGCATTCACCATTTCGATGGTTGCATCGGTGTAATGTATACGGTGCAATGTTTTGGGTTTTACCTGCTGTGCCTGTATAAGTGATTCAATAACGGGCGTATCCTGGTAGGAGGGGTCGTATAAAGGTAATATCAATTCCTGATCCTGAAAATCAGTGATTGATATCACATCTTTTTTTGCTAAAGGATGATCTTTACAAATAACGGCAACCAGCCGGTCTTCAAAAATAGGCTCGTACCGGATTTTGGTATTTACCATTTGGGTACGGATAATGCCAATATCCAGGTCGCCGTTCATCAGGTATTCCAGTGGCCTCCGCGTAGCATCAGATAAAATTTGGATATTAATATCAGGCCAGCGTTTTTTATAATATTTTATGATACCCGGTAACCAATGATAAGCAGTGTAGCACTGCATGCTGATACTTAACTTACCTGTTTTACCATTTTTATAATTATTTATATCCTCCTCCAGCGATTTAATTTCTGCTAAAATTTTTTCGGAACTGCGTAGAAATCGGTAACCTTGTTCAGCTAAATGTAATCTTTTGCCCTGTCGTTTAAATATTTCAACATCCAGCTCACGCTCCAGTTCCTTTAGCTGGTGACTTAAGGCAGACTGGGTAAGATGCAGTGTTTTAGCTGCTTTTGTTAAAGTTCCTTCTTTTGAGATGGTGTCTATCAATCTAAAATGATGAAGCGCTATATTCATTATTAGTTATTTTAATAATTGTAACAAATTTAATTCATTTTTTTCATATAGAAGATAATTCTAATTTTGCGGTGTAAAAATTACACTTATGTTAAACATCTCTTCAAAACAAGTCATTTTAGGTTTTTTGAGTGTTTTATTTGTT
>JAQNCM010000430.1 GCA_029237615.1 Mucilaginibacter sp. | reverse complement strand
AATGCTTTCTTTAAACATCAATTTATCACTGTTCTAATAATGCCTTTTTAGCGTTCATTAGCCGTTTAAAAGCAGTAATATTTGTTAGTACCGCTAATACAGCAATAGGAATTGTAAAAATAGACATGGTTTCAAAAACATGGAATTTTATTCCGGGAATATAAAGTTTATAATCGCCGCCGATATAATTGGAGGCGATGCCGCATAAAACAGCACATAAGCCAATAGTTACAACCCGTTCAGGGCGCTGCATTAATCCGCCTTTACTTTCTATCCCAAGGCCCTCCGCGCGTGCCCTCACATAACTTACCATCATTGAACCTATTAGTGCTATAAATGCGGCTATCGAACTTAAAAAATAATGATGTCCGACAAGGTAATAACAGATCCCTAAAAACATGATCAGCTCACTGTAACGGTCGAGCACAGAATCGTAAAGAGCGCCAAATGTTGATTTCATATTACCAAGCCTTGCTACCTGCCCGTCGAGCATGTCAAACAACCCGGCAAATAAAATTAAACCGCCGGCCCAACCTACATAGCTCAGGTCGCCCCGGTTGCCTTCTTCTGCTCCTAAAATAAATATAATTGCTACGCCAATATTTAAAGCAAAGCCTATGGAGGTAACCGCATTTGGTGTAAGGCCCAATTTAATAAAAACCTTAACAACAGGGTTAATAACCTTATATATCCCTAATTGAAGACTTGTCCTTACGGACGTTTGCTGTTCCATCTATTGTGCCTGCGTTAAAAATTGAATTGAACCAATGTACGAATACCCCATTTAGCTACATCCGGATGATCTAAATAAGTGAAGCGCCTTACCAGGTCAACACGTACAAATTTAAAAATATTTTCGATGCCGACACTGCCTTCAACATAGGGCGTTTTTCCTATTGCATAAGTTATTGGCTCGCCCGTACCGGTTACCGGAAACTGGTATAACGAAGGATGTAATGACGGGTTATTCTCGTTACTTAACTCACTATATATCGCTTTTACCGATGCTACTTCCCGCCATTTCAGTTTTTTTAATAATGGGATCTTATTAAAGAAAAAGCCGTTAAAATGCTGATCTACATCAAAGCTTGCGTACTTGTCACCTACAAACTCTAAAAAGTTCATTAAGTTATAAGAGTGAATGCCATAGGCATACGTTTGATTTGCGCGGAATATCGTGAGCAACGGATAGGGGACCTGTCCAAATATTTTTCCGCCTTCTATATTTACGTCGGCAAAACCTAACTGCGATAAATATACCCGTTTTTCAATACGGGCATGAAGTTTCTGATAATTATATTCACCGCCAAAAACGTTTTTTACACCAACCGTGAAATCCATTGAAAAAACGGGATACTTACTTGGTATGGGTATGCGGTATATTTTACCCTGGTAAAATTGTTCATTAGGCGCATAACGTACACCCGCAGTAAATTCAGCTGTGGTAAGCCCGTTTATAATTTGACTATTGTTGTTATTGTCAAGATTTAAAAAGTATAAAGAACCGGCCGGAGACTGGGTTAGCCGGTCCATACTAATGTCATAGGAAAAATGACTTTCGTATTCGTGCACATACTCCAGCCGGTAGCTCTTATCATAGAGGTATTTATCATTGTTGCCGCGCTTAAAAGAAAGCAAAAAGTTATCTTCCTGAACAAATTGCAAATTTAACCCTGGTATTTTTGTGTCATTTTGTACACTCGCCCTTATATAGTTTTGCGGGAATTTATAAATTGATTTGTCGTTGAGGGAATAGGTGGCGCTCAAAAAATATTTAAAACGCTGATCCTTAAATCCATAAGCGCCATAGGTTTCAAAGTAATAACGTTTGCTCAGCTCAGGGGTCGTTCTGCCGCCGAGGCGCAGCTTCAGGCCTTCAATAGGGTTAAAACTGTAAAACGCATTTGCCGGGCCAAGTTCAAACCATCGGAAATCTTTATATCCGGCAAATAGCAGGGTTGCGATATCAAGCGTATGCCTGAATGATGGCATATTTTTGAGGCTGTCTACATTTTTGTAAACTTTTGACTCCGCCTTACTCAGCGTATCCAGCCGGTTTTGAGCCCAAAACTGGTCGCTTCTGTTTTTTGCTTCGTCAGACACGGTATACTCTATGTTCCGGTAGGTTGTATCCGGACGCGGTTGATTAATAACGTAATTTTTATAGGTAATTGACCGTATGCCAAATAAGCCGCCTTTTTTGTTTTTTGTTAAACCAAAGTTGGCAATAGTGGTACTTTTACTCAGGTGATAACGTCCATCCGGATTTTGCTCAAATTCCAGGCTAACGTTCATCCCGTTTACGAAATTAAGGTTTATATTTTTGCTTATTGTCAAATCAGCCTTTTGAACGGCGTAGTTACCATCAAGGGTAACGTACAGTTTACCTTCAAAAAGCATATCAGTTGTGTTCCTGGGCGTAAAGCTTAACTCAACAACTTTAACATTGTTAACTACTGCCGTATCAGTTATAAAGTATTTATAAAATACGGGTGCCGAATTTGCTATCGGGCTTAAAAAATTATTTGTCATCAGGAAGATATCGTTGCTGTAAATATCAACCTTGTAATACATGTGCTTAAAATATTGATTTAAACCCTCGCTGTCAATTGATCCGCCAAAATTTACATTCTTTTCACCCAGGGTTACGGTTTTTTCTTTTTCAGGGTTTTTCCGGAAATAATACTGAGAAAGCTTTTCATCGAGAAAAACAGGCAGCAATGATTTACCGGGAATAGTAGTACTGTCGCGGTTATCCAATACAAATTTATATTTACGGAAAAACTTCTTGTCTGATAGCGTAGGGGAAACATTGCTCAGCGAAAACTGCATTTTATCATATTCCCTGTATTCCACATAGTCGTAACTTTCGGGACGGTTCTTTTCCCTGTTTTCAATTACCTTACGGATAAGTTCAACTGCAGGATTATCTTTATTACGATATTTTGGTTTTTTACCCGACTTGATTTCAACTTCATTGAGCTGCTGTGCGGCGGCAGGTATTAATTTTATATTTAAGACTTGTTCTTTGCCGGGAGCAATGTTTAAATAAGCATCTTTATAACCTAAAAACGAAGCTTTTAGCTGACTGAAAGGTTTGCCTGAACTGATTGCGTATTTTCCCTGGTTATCAGTTGTTACTCCGATTGTACTGCCCGGGAAGGAGATGGTTACAAAAGACATTGGCTGGTTATTGCGTGCATCAGTAACCTTGCCACTAACTACAGTAGTTTGCGCAAATGATAGGGTAGTGAAAAATAAATAAAATGTTAATAAAAATAACTTCCTGCTGTGATATTTAAAATTCATTAAACGATGCAATTATGCAAATACTACCTTCCCCTGAGGTACGTAATTATACTTTGTCGGGTCTGCAATTATTGTCATTTGTTACTTTTATTTTTAGTGGTTATGTAACATAAACAATACAAAAATTGCGCTTTTTCAAAACTATCATAAAAATGGTAACAAATATTACCAGATTTATTTTACTTTATATACCCAATCTTCAATGCGAACTCTCAAATTTAGCTGTTAAACTCAGGGCTTATTCTGATAATTAAGCCCAAAAGTAAAAAAAACCTTTTAGACTTCTGTGGTCAAAAAGTCAAATGATTTCTTGCTGCGTTGGTTATTATGACGTTGCTTAAAATAACTTAAACCATACCACCATATTTACAATAATATTGGTGTAAACACCTGCAAGGATATCATCTGCCATTATTCCCCAGCCACCCGGAATAGCTTCCATTCTTCGGATAAATACCGGCTTTACGATATCGAAAAAACGAAATAAAATAAGCGCAAATAATAAATATTTAATGCTCACGGGTACAAATAGCAAACTTATGGCCATCCCCGAAACTTCATCGATCACAACACGGGAAGGATCTTTACCCCATAGTTTTTCAACCACTCCCGATGACCAAACTCCTAAAAGAGTTATCACGACAGTAATAATCACAGACAGTAAAATAGGAGGGTAACCACCATCCCAGGCCATATACCAGCAAATACAACAAAAAATAGCTGCAATTGTACCAGCACCTTTACCAATATAACCTATACCCAAACTGGTAGAAAAAAGCTTATGAAATAGCATTTTGTGGTGAGTGGTAAAATAGTGAGTAGTTAAGGCTAAAAAAACTTAGCCCTAACTACTCATTACTGGTCTAAAGAACATCAACCAGTTCCTGGTAGTAATCCAGGCCCAGATGCGTGATCAGGTCTTCGCCCATTAAGTGGCGTAAAGTATTTTGCAGTTTTATTAACTGTTTAAATATATCGTTTTCGGGATGTAATCCTTCAGCAGTTTGGGGCGACTTTAAGTAGAAGGAAAGCCACTCCTGTATCCCGCTCATGTTGGCTCTCTTTGCAAGATCACTGAATAAAGCAAGGTCTAATGCGATAGGTGCGGCTAAAATAGAATCGCGGCAAAGGAAATTGATCTTGATCTGCATTTTATATCCTAACCAACCAAAAATATCGATATTATCCCAGCTCTCCTTGTTATCGCCATGCGGCGGATAGTAGTCGATACGGATTTTGTGGTAAAGATCCCCGTATAGCTCCGGATTGGCTTCAGGGCGTAAAATATCTTCCAAAACGCCGAGCTTTGAAACTTCTTTTGTTTTAAAATTATCAGGATCATCCAGCACCAGGCCATCGCGATTGCCCAATATGTTTGTTGAAAACCAGCCTTTTACGCCAAGCGAGCGCGCCGCTAATCCTGGTGCCAAAATAGTTTTCATTAAAGTTTGACCTGTTTTGAAATCTTTACCGGCAATTGGTGTTTCAGTTAATTTAGCCAGCTCAATCATGGCAGGTATATCAACAGTAAGATTGGGAGCCCCGTTGGCAAATGGAATACCTAATTTTAAGGCCGCGTAAGCATATATCATACTTGGAGATATACGTTTATCATCATCAAGCAGCGCCTGTTCAAATTTTGCCAGGCTCTGGTGAATTTCCGACGCTTCGTAATATATTTCAGTGGATCCGCACCAGATTAATACGATCCGGTCACAGCCGTTTTTTTCTTTAAAGGTGGTGATATCATCCATTACCTCCTGCGCCATTTCGTATCTTGTTCCGGTTTTAACATTGGTGGCTACCAGGTTTTTGGCGTAGTTTTTATCAAAAGCCGCTTTCATCGGTACAACCACTTCCAGTTCTGCCTTTACTTTATTTAGCAGGTCGGCTTCAAGCACCCTGGCCTTCATGGCTGCCTCATAAACGTTATCAGAATAAACATCCCATCCTCCAAAAACAATATCGTTTAAATTAGCAAGCGGCACAAAATCTTTAACCTTGGGGAAACGGTTTTCCGTCCTCTTTCCTAACCTGATATTTCCCATTTGTGTAAGTGAGCCTATTGGTTGTGATATACCTTTTTTTATGGCTTCAACTCCCGCAATCATAGTGGTAGCTACTGCTCCCAACCCTGGAATTAAAATACCGAGTTTACCGTCGGCCGGTCTGATAATAGTCTTCATTCTTTAAATTTATATTGTTATATGTACTATGGCTAAAGCCATTTATTTGATTTATACCACTTAAGCGTTTCTGTAACACCGGTCCGTAAGTTGTATTCCGGATAAAATCCAAGATCAGCTTTGGCACTTTCAATATCACACGCCCAACTTACTGCCATTAGCTCCTTCAGTTTTTCGACGTTTAAAGTTGAAGCTTTATTTTTTAAAGAACCGTATTTTTCAGATACACTGGCTATTAATTTCACAAAGTTTACAGGCAGATGAAATTTATAAGGCTTTATATTTAAAACCTCCCTTGTAATGTTTCCAAGTTCATACCGGTCATAAACAGCACCGTCACTGAGATTATAAGCGCATTGGCCGGCTGTATGCAAAGCTTTTATAGCGGCCTTTGCAAGATCAGTAACATAAATAAAACTAAACTTCTGAGCTTCTCTTCCAATATAGGGCTCTATACCTTTTACCAATTGCCTAAAAAAAATAAAAATGTCTTTGTCCCGGGGGCCATATACCCCGGTCGGCCTTAAAATGCAATAATTTAATGATTTGATCGCTTTTAAGTTCTCTTCGGCATGCAGCTTGCTTTTTCCATAAGCGGTAACAGGGTTGGGTGTTGTTTGTTCAGTTATAACCCCGTTTAATGAATTTAGCGGTCCTATTGCGGCCAGGCTGCTTATCAGCACAAACTTCTTTAAGTTGTTTTGACTTTCGGCAGCTGCCGAAGCAAGATTCATGGTATAGCCCGCGTTTATATCGTCATATTCACTTGCGGAACGGGCTTTGGTTACACCTGCGGCATGGATAATATAGTCGTATTTATTCTCGTCAAGTTCCTTTTTCAGAACCATTACATTGCCGAAATCCGGATAGGTATAGTTAATGTTTAATTCTTTTAAATGATCGATTTGGCTGCTTTTTCTTATCGCCGCGTATACTTCAAGATTATTATTCAGTGCCTCTGCAATAAGATGGTAACCTACAAATCCGGTTGCGCCGGTTATTAAAACCCGCTCTTTCATATCTTTTTCTCGTATATCCTGTATTTTTTGTACGGATCTCCTTTTATTGCCGCAATTGCTTCGTTAATGAGGAAGTTGTTTTCCAGTGTCCAGCCAGCCTCTGCATGCTGTAGTCCTTTTCGTTTATATTCTTTTATAATAGTACCGTATAAACAAGCTTCAATGCCCATTTTACGATAGCCGTCAATAACGCCCAACGCATAAATGCGAAGACTTTTTACTTTATTTTTATTAAGCAGGATTTTAAAAATACCGGTCGGTAACAGTCGCCCGCGCTTCACCTTTTGTAAAACTTCATTAAAATTAGGCAGGGCAAGGCCAAAGGCAACAATTTTTCCGTTCTGTTCTGCAACCAGTGCAAAATCAGGATCGAGGATCAGTTTCAGGTCTTTTGCCAGGTAATCAAATTCTTCGTCCGTTAATGGCACAAACCCGGTATTTTGATCCCATGCCGAATTATAAACCTCCCTGAGCTTTGCAGTTTCTTCCTTAAAATTTTTTAAATTAATTTTACGGATAATTATGTTGTTCCTTTTCAAACGCTCCTGTAAAGCGTTTAATAACCTTACAGATTTATCATCATAGCTACTGCCAACCCAATGCCAGGCTATAAGGTCAACCTGTTTTACAAAGCCGGCTTTTTCAATCAGCCCGGCGTAATAAGGATAATTATATGTCTGTAATAAAAATGGCGGGCTATCGAAACCTTCAATTAATAAACCACAGGCCTCATTGGTTGAAAAGTTGACCGGTCCGATAAAGTTTTGATCTATGCCTTTATCTTTCAGCCATTGAGCTGCCGCATTAAAAAGAAGATCTGCTGTTTCCTGGTCATCTATACAATCAAAAAAACCAAAGAAACCATCATTCCTGTTGTTATAAGCGTTGTGGTTATTGTTTAATATCGCCGCTATGCGCCCGATGATTTTATCGCCGTCATAAGCCAAAAATGTTTGCAACGAAGAGTGCTTATGAAAAGGATGGGTGGTTAACAGATCCCTTTGCGCGATAAATAATTCCGGAACATAATTTGGGTCGTTCTTATAAAGATCGTGCGGAAAATCAATAAATGCAGTAAGTTCCCTTTTAGAATTAACCGGTACTATTTTTTTCATTTAAATGATTAAAGATTGGCAAAAGCATTTAA
>JAQNCM010000428.1 GCA_029237615.1 Mucilaginibacter sp. | reverse complement strand
TTACTGCCGGATTTGTTTATGATGCATTAGATGCAGGCTCCAAACACGAAAAACGTTTTAATAAACTTGTAGCGTTATTAAATTTAAAGGATTTGATAAAGAAGCTCTAAAACAAAAGGACCGCTCCATTTAATTGGGCGGTCCTTTTTATATATTAGTTTTACTCTTTATACAACTATCATCTCTGGCTTTTCCTTTTCAACATTCTTCTTGTTTCCCTTAAACCCTCCTTTAAGTCTTACACGAATAATGTACATACAAGGCACTAATATTAAGGTAATTATAGTTGCAAATCCCAACCCAAATATCATTGTCCATGATAACGGACCCCAGAAAGCTACGTTGTCACCACCAAAAAATATGTGCGGTTTAAATTCGGAGAATAATCCGGCAAAGTCAATGTTAAACCCGACAGCCAGTGGGATCAATCCTAATATAGCCGCGGTTGCAGTTAAAAGCACAGGCGTCATCCTTGTACGTGCTGCTTCAACTACAGCATCATGAAGGCTGGCGCCCTGTTCAATCAACATATCCGTAAATTCGACCAGTAAGATACCGTTCCTTACCACTACACCTGCTAGTGCAATTATACCGATACCAGTCATTACGATTGAAATGGCCATGTGGAAAAGACTTAATCCCAAAAATACGCCGATGATGCTAAAAAATATTTCACTCAATATAATCAGCGTTTTGCCGATCGAATTGAATTGTATCATCAGGATTATCAATATCATACCAAATGAGATCAATAAAGCCGTACCTAGAAAGGTGGCAGCTTCCGCCTGGTCTTCCTGTCCGCCACCCATTCTGATGCTTACGCCAAGCGGCGCTTTAAAGTTTTTAATTGCCTGTGCAATACTGGCATTTACTTCATTCGGATTAAATGCTGGTTTAATAACGTTTGAAAGCAATGACAGCACTCTTCGCTGTTGCTTATGTTTAATGTTGACGTAAGTGTTGGTATACCTTATATCAGTAAATGCCGATATAGGTACCTGCCTTATAGCGCCGCCGGTTGCCATATCACGGTAAGTAATTTTAAGATTTCGCAATGCATCAATATTATTGCGCTGGTTCTCCTGGGCACGTACGTCTATCTCGTAATTATCTTCGGTGGTGTTCCTGTAATCAGATGCCTTCCATCCATAAACGGAAGTAAATAAAGCCTGATTAATTTGCGAAGTATTAATGCCTTCGCGGTTGGCACGTTCACGGTTTATATCAAATACAATCTCCGGCTTATTGCTTTGCGCATCAGGAACAAGGTTTTCAATGCCGCCAATATTTTGCTGGTTAATAAATTTTTTAAGTCTGTATGCAGTATTAACAAGCGTGTCCATGTTATCGCCTGCCATTTCTATATCAATATCTTTTTGAACCGGCGGGCCAGAACTTTCCTGTGTAACGGCAATCTGCGCACCCGGAACACCTTGTACTGTATTACGTATGCGGGTCATGATTGCTTTGGTATCCTTTCCTTTTCTTTCACTAAATTCAACAAAAGCTACAGTAATTTTACCTTTATTATAATAGGTACCCTGATCTTCATCCTGTGGGTCGGTAACACCAACTGATACGTTTGAAATAATAGACGATACAATATCCTTATCAGGCTCTACAATGTTTGCTACTTTTTTTTCAAGGTCTCCAATAACCTGGTTGGTATAAGCCTGGTCGGTGCCTATCGGGAGCGTTACATATACATAAACAAAGTTAGGATCGGAAGTTGGGAAAAATTCAACCTTCGGGCTTCTTATAGCAGTAAATACTATGGTTAAAAAGAATAATACGATGGTCGCCATTAATATCTGCCATGGTCTTTTTACTGCTCTTTCCAGCTGGCGCGCATACCATGTTTGGAAACGAGGCCATGCATTTTTCTGAAACCTGTCGATTATCCGCATCAGGAAGAAATGATTAAGCAGGTATAATACAGCCAACAAAACAAAGAAATTACCTATGCCTACACCAATAAGATATCCTATTACTGTTGCAATACCAAGGTATATCATTGCCCGGCCAACCTTGCGGTCAAATTTAGGATGGTCGTGCTCACCTTCATGATGCGGCTTCATAAAATCGACCGCAAAAACCGGGTTCATTATATAAGCTACCACTAACGATGCCAATAAGGTGATGATCAGGGTAATTGGTAAAAAGAACATGAAATGCCCAATAATACTATTCCAAAACGCAAGCGGCACAAATGGCGCGAGCGTGGTCATGGTACCTGAAAATACCGGCATAAATACTTCACCGGCCGCTATCTTTGCAGCTTTTGTAATTGGCATTGCACCATTATTAAAAATGCGGTGGGTATTCTCAATTACCACAATGGCATCATCCACCACAATTCCCAAAGCGAGCAGGAAAGAGAATAATACAATCATGTTAAGCGTAAAGCCTATCCACGGCATCACTAAAAATGCAATAAAACAGGATAATGGTACAGATAACGCAACAAATATGGCGTTGGTACTGCCCATGAAAAACATCAGGATAAGGGTTACCAGTACAAAGCCGATGATTATGGTATTGATCAGGTCATTCAAAGTAGTACGGGTTTTATCCGATTGATCTCCGGTTACTGTGATCGCCAGCCCCTTTGGAAATACACCCTGTTGCTTATCTTTTATAAGGGCATGTATTTTATCCGATGCGATAATGAGATTCTCTCCTGTTCTTTTACTTACATTAAGCGTTATTACATTTTTAAAATTTGGATTATCCGGAGTTTTCAAACGCGCGTAACTTTCCTGGTCTTTGAACCCATCTTTTATTTCGGCAATATCCCGCAAATAAACTGCTTTTCCCTGGGGATTTCTGATCACCATTGCAGCCACTTCACCGGCATTTTTAAAATCTTCTTTTATGTCGATAGTACGCTGCATACCGTCGGTTTTTACGGTACCTGCAGATGAAATAACGTTTTCATTGCCAATAGCTGTTATAATATCGCCATAACTCACCTGTGCAGCAGTCATTTTATTGATATCCACATTTATCTGGATATTTGGTTTCAAGGCGCCCACTTCATCTACCCTGGATATTTCCTTCATGCCTTCAATATCATCTTTCAGGTTGTCAGCATATTCCTTCAGCTTTTTAAGGTCGTAGTTACCGGATATATTGATAAATAATATTGGCTGATCGGCAACATCAATATCAGAAATCGTTGATTCCTTTAAGTTATTATCATTTTGAGGAAGATCAGATTTGGCTTTATCAACGGCTTCTTTAACATCCTGCTTTGCATTCCTTATATCAACATCAGGATTAAATTCCGTTGTGATTAACGAAACATTTTGCTGTGTATTAGAGGTAACCTTTTTTAAACCTTTCAGTGATTTTAGCTGCTTTTCTATTTGCCTGGTAACCAGCATTTCAATATTCTGCGGCGATTGACCCTGGTACATCGTTGTGATATAAACCTTTGGTATGGTAATATCAGGGAAATTCTCTTTTGGCAGGCGATAGTAGCTCAGCAAGCCCATAATTGTAATTAAAAATATAATTACATACACCGCCCTTTTATTGTCTATAGCCCAGCTTGAGGGCTTAAATTCTTTTTCCTGGTCTTTCATATCAATTAATTATATGATTGTTTACCTGCGTTTATCACTTTTATTTTATCGCCGTCCTCAATATCACCGGCCCCCTGGGTTACCAATTGATCACCTGGCGCTAATCCGGATAAGATTTCTGATTTTCCGCCATAGGTTGCCCCTACTTTTATATATTTCTTTTTGGCCAGGCCATTTTGATTAACAAAAACAAAGGTGCTTGTATCTGATCTCTGAATAGCATTTAACGGGATTGATAAAGAGTTCTTTTTTGTATAATCGGCTATTTTAATGATTGCTGTCATATTAGGGCGCAACGATTTTACAGCGGGTAGCTTTATTTCAACACCAAAGCTCCTTGAAGCCTGATCAATAACCTTCGCTGCAAAAGTTACGTTTGCCATCAGTGAATCATTGGCATCCGGAACAATCACTTTTACTTTATCTCCCTGGTTAATCGTACCTGAATATGATTCCGGTACATCGGCCTTAACCTTCAATACATCAGCATTTACAATACGTATGCCATTGCTGCCTGGCTGAATTACCTGCCCAAGCTTAAGGTCCATCTGGTCGATTGTGCCACTTATTGGAGATGTTATCCTGTACATATCAGCCTGCTGGCGTAGCGCAGCTACTTGTTTTAAAGAACTTTGCAATGCAGTTTGAGCCTGCAAAAACTGAACTTCGGTACCAATTTTTTGATCCCACAGATTCTTTTGGCGCTGAAATAAAGTCGTATTCAGGGAAACTTGCGTTTGGGCCTGTGCAATTTGCTGATTTAAAACACTGTTATCAAGCTGAACCAAAATCTGTCCTTTACTTACATGCTGACCTGCCTTCGCATAAATTGCTGTTATTACGCCGGGCGACTGAGAATAGGCCATCACGTTTTCCTGTGCATCAATTCTTCCCTGCAGATCAACATAGTTGGTAAAATTACCAGACTGGATAAGTATAGTGCTAACATCGGTAGATTTTACAGAATCTTTTTTCCCAAGTTCAGTTTGTAACTTTGCAATTTTTGCATTTAATGTTGCTTCCTGGCTTTTTAAATCAGCAAGTTGAGCAGCTTTGTCTTTTGGTTTTGGTGAGCAAGCTGCTAAAAACAGGATAACTGGTATGTATAGTAATTTTTTCATGTCTTTTATATAATAATATTAATTCTGTAAGGTTTTATTATTTAATACGTCCGTATGCTTTATCAAGGTCAACTTTGCTTACCAGGGCATCATATAAGCCCTGTATGTAGGTATTATCTGCGTCCTGAAGTGCGGTTTGTGCCTGTATCACTTCAAGGCTCGAGCCTACCCCCTGTTCATATTTTATTTTTGATACCCGTAGCACTTCGTCAGCCAGCGCCCTGTTCTTTTTCTGGTCGTTTAAGGTCTGTAAACCATTTAGATAAGTTATCCGGGCTTTGTTGAGTTCCAGATTTAAGGCATTACGGGCAGTCATTAAATTATTTTGAGCTTTTTGAACCGTAATTTGTGATTCTTTTAGTTGGTTAACATGCTGAAAACCGGTAAAAATGGGCACATTTAAAGTAAGGCCAACATAGCTTGAAGGAAAATTAGTAGAATAAAGTTTTCCGAAGGTATTGTTCTGGTAAGAAGCGGCATAACTTGCATTCGCAGTTAATTTTGGCAAAAATTGTCCCTTTTTCCTTTTTACATCATACTCATATAACTTCTCCTGGGTTTCCAGCAAGTTATATTCTATACGGTTGCGGTACACAGCCGTATCAGCAACAGCATCACTGGCAGTTTCATCAAGTTGTATATTTTCAAGTTTTTCTTTCAATATTAGGTTATTATCAATTGGCATACCCATTTGAAATTTTAACATTTCTTA
>JAQNCM010000426.1 GCA_029237615.1 Mucilaginibacter sp. | reverse complement strand
AGCAAACATTTCTAAATACCTACGTATTTAGCCAGGACCATAAGATGATAGACAAGCAATTCCTTATCACAGGGATCACTATGGCGTTCATTGCAATTACATTGTCTATCTTATTCATGATCCATTTAGCTTATCCTGATAAAGCATTTCCATTATTAGAAACATTATTAGGCCGTTTCGCCCCAGGCGGACGTTTAAGCCCTGATTTTTATATGTCACTGGTAACTATACATGGTACCATCATGGTATTCTTTGTATTAACCGCCGGCTTAAGCGGAACGTTTGCGAATTTGCTTATACCGCTTCAAATTGGTGCCCGCGATATGGCATCACCGTTTGTAAATATGTTGTCGTACTGGTTCTTTTTATTAGCCAGTGTGATCATGCTTTCATCATTCTTTGTTCAAAAAGGCCCTGCCAGCGGTGGATGGACAATATATCCGCCTTTATCTGCTTTGCCTACAGCTATGCCGGGTTCAGCCGAAGGGATGACTTTATGGCTAACCAGCATGGTATGCTTTATTGCATCTTCATTGATGGGTGGTATTAATTATGTAAGTACCGTTTTAAATATGCGTACCAAGGGCATGGACCTTTGGAAAATGCCTTTAACAATCTGGGCATTGTTTTTAACAGCTATATTAGGTGTGCTATCATTCCCGGTACTGGTTGCCGGTGTAGTATTGCTGATTTTTGACCGTAGCTTTGGTACAAGCTTCTACCTTTCTGATATTGTATTAAACGGACACGTGCAGCCTTACGAAGGCGGTAGCCCAATATTATTTGAGCACTTATTCTGGTTCCTCGGTCACCCTGAGGTGTACATTGTGATTATGCCTGCCATGGGTATATCATCGGAAGTACTGGCAGTAAATTCACGTAAACCGATTTTTGGTTACCATGCAATGGTTTACTCACTAATAGGTATCACGGTGTTATCATTCATTGTATGGGGTCACCATATGTTTGTTACCGGGATGAACCCGTTCCTGGGTGGTGTGTTTATGATCACTACGCTGATTATTGCGGTGCCGTCGGCAGTAAAAACATTTAACTGGCTGGCTACGCTGTGGCGTGGTAATATCCGCTTTACACCGGCTATGCTGTTTGCAATCGGGATGGTATCATTCTTTATTTCAGGTGGTTTAACAGGTATTTTCCTGGGTAACGCTGCACTGGATATTAACCTGCACGATACCTACTTTGTGGTTGCTCACTTCCACCTTGTGATGGGTTCGGCAGCTATATTTGGTATGCTTGCCGGGGTTTATCACTGGTTCCCTAAAATGTTCCGCCGTATGATGGATGAGCGTTTAGGATATCTTCACTTCTGGCTTACATTTATAGGTGCATATCTTGTGTTTTTCCCAATGCACTTTATGGGGCTTGATGGTGTACCGCGCCGTTACTACGCTTTCACTGAGTTCGAATCGATGAAACGCTGGCTAACAGTAAATGTGTTTATCACATGGGCTGCAATCGTATCAGGTTTGGCACAGGTTGCTTTCATTTTCAACTTTATACATTCTATTTTTTGGGGTAAGAAAACCGTTCAAAATCCATGGAATGCAAATACGCTTGAATGGGATGCGCCGGTTGAACACATACATGGTAACTGGGCAGGAGATTTACCTACTGTTTACCGTTGGCCTTATGATTACAGCAAGCCGGGAGCCGAAGTTGATTTTATACCGCAAACAGTTCCGTTCTCGCAAACGATGAGTTCAAACCTTCCGCATGATTTTGAAGACAATCCTGCCGGGCTGGATGCACATACTAAATGGGCAAATACACAAAAAGCTAACGAAGAAGTAAAATAAAATCTTAAGCCCTAAGTTTAAAGCCTTAAGTCTTGAGTCGAAAGTTAACAGAGCTTTTTGCTTAAGACTTAAGGCTTACTACTTTAAACTTATATAGAGCTTTCTGCTTTAAATTAAATGAGGACATCCGCATCGAAAATCAGGTTCCAAAAAATTAACCTAATTGCAATTGTTCTGCTTTTTATTTTGATACTCGCAGGTGGAATTGTTCGTAGTTCAGGTTCTGGAATGGGGTGCCCCGACTGGCCTAAATGTTTTGGACGATATGTGCCCCCTGTCAGCAGCTCAGATCTACCTGCTGACTACAAGCAAAAATATGTAGCAGGTCGGATGAAGAAAAACGAGAGATTCGCCAAAACGCTTGATGTTTTCGGATACAGCGATCTTGCCCGGCGAATTCGCGAAGACAGGTCAATTCTCGTTCCGGAAGAGTTTAACGCTGCCAGAACCTGGACCGAATATATCAACCGCCTGATTGGTGCGATCTCGGGTATTTTTCTGCTGTTAACAGCCGTTTTCTCTTTTAGTTACAGTGGAGATAACAAGCTGATCCCGTTTTTAAGCATCCTGAATGTAATATTTGTAGGTTTTCAGGCATGGCTGGGATCTATTGTGGTATCAACAAACCTGGTAGCCTGGATAGTAACGGTACACATGATGCTGGCGTTGGGGATTCTGGCATTAAGCATAGCCACTTATCATTTGGCCCGGGTATTTAACAAACATAAGCTTGACAGCAATCCTATTATACATGTAGTTACTTTGTTTGCTTTGATCATATCTATCCTGCAGATTGTTTTTGGTACAGAGGTAAGGGAAAAAATTGATGCGGTTGCAAGTCACCTGCAGGGTGGTTACCGTAATGATTGGATAAGCAGCGCCGGCGATATATTTTTTCAGCACCGCGATGTAGCAATTTTGGTATTGATAATAAACGTAATGCTTTATGCACTGATACGGAAAGGCTTTAGCCGGCACTCAATACACCAGCAGTTAATGAGCTTTACTTTTTTAATAATAATGCTGCAAATAGTTACAGGTATATTACTATCCTATTGGTCATTGCCGCCATTTGCACAGGCGCTGCATATTGTGTTTGCAAGCCTTATATTCGGTGCACAATTCTACCTGATGTTAAATTTGTACACATCAGCTCAAATACAGGGAAACAGAAGATGAAGTGGAGTGATTTTTCTAAATTGATAAAGTTGAGACTAACCTTCCTGGTGGTTTTTTCGGCGTCGATATCATTTTTAATTGGCAGTAGGGTTAATGGCGATTTAGTTTGGATAAACTGGATTAAATTAATTATTGGCGGTTTTTTAGTAACTGCGGCGGCAAACTGTTTTAATGAAATTATTGAAAAGGATTTTGACCGCCTGATGAAACGTACCATGGACAGGCCTATACCAGCAGGACGCATGACAACCGGACAAGCATTGGTGCTTGGTTTATTTATGGGAATTGGAGGTACCTACCTGTTAGGCAGCTTAAACCTGGTTACCGGTTTGCTTTCAGTTTTTTCAATTCTTCTGTATGCTTTTGCTTATACGCCGCTAAAACGGAAATCACCTGTGGCTGTATTTGTAGGGGCGATCCCGGGAGCTTTGCCACCACTGATTGGGTATGTGGCTGCGCACGAAAGGATTGATGCTATTGCTTTAATTTTGTTCGGCATACAATTTATATGGCAGTTCCCGCATTTTTGGGCTATTGCGTGGGTGTTGGATGACGACTATAAGCTGGCAGGGTTTAGGCTGCTGCCATCCGGTAAGCGCAATTTAACCAGTGCCATAGTTACATTTATATTTACACTGATATTGGTTCCCGTGAGCTTACTGCCAACTTTTTATCATTTTGGCGGTTACTATGTTGGCGGCGTATCCTTATTATTTAGTTTGATTTTTTTATACCTGGCTTTTGAGCTTTTACGCAAATTGCAGATCGACTCTGCAAAGAAATTGATGTACGGCTCTTTTATTTATTTGCCGGTAGTGCAATTAATGTTTTTATTTGATTTTATAGGGAAAGGTAAATGATGGCGCAGATACAACAAGAGGACAGGGTTAACCTTGGGGCCAAGAAATTTAACATGTGGATATTTATTTTCACATCGTTTATGTTT
Source organism: Mucilaginibacter sp. (assembly GCA_029237615.1). Lineage (GTDB taxonomy): Bacteria > Bacteroidota > Bacteroidia > Sphingobacteriales > Sphingobacteriaceae > Mucilaginibacter. The sequence goes on along the minus strand of JAQNCM010000426.1, from coordinate 4,610 downwards.
TTTGCTGCTTTATCCAGTGGCTTTATAGTTTATAGCGGCGGCAAAGGACACGGGCTTGACGTAATAATGCCCCAGGCTTTTATGTATAGCACAGCGGTGCTGCTTATAAGCAGCGGAACCTTGTTTTGGGCTTCCAAAGCTGCTAAACGATTAGAGTTTGACAAGCAACGCTTGTTTTTATGGATTACATTTTTTTTAGGAATAGCTTTCTTTGCTATACAGATATATGCATGGTATGTTTTAACCTATAAAATGGGTGTTTATTTTAGTAACCCTAATGCTTCCCGCACGTTTATTTACGTATTTAGCGGAATGCATTTGTTGCACGTTATAGCAGCATTAGTGGTACTACTTAATACAATTACAGGCACTTATAAAAACATTCCGCAGGTTAAAAATTTATATAAGATGGAAATGACATCTATTTTTTGGCATTTTCTCGATATTATATGGATTTATCTGTATGTTTTTTTACTTTTGAACCAATATTAAAACAAATATCCAAGTACAAATGAGTACAGCAGCAGCACAACCAGTTGATGAGGTAAAATCAACACCATGGTCCGGAGGCAGATCGCCTTTTGATGTAGAATATGGTAAAATGATGATGTGGTTTTTCCTTCTTTCGGACGCCTTTACATTTTCTTCCTTACTGATCTCTTACGGCGCTTTACGTTTTAGCGCGCCGGTTTGGCCGTCTCCATCTTTAGTATTTCAATCAATTCCCGGAACATCAGTTGAACACGGGGCTCCGTTAGTGTTTGTTGGTTTGATGACCTTTATCCTCATCATGAGCTCTGTTACGATGGTGCTTGCGGTTGAGGCAGGGCATCGCAACGCAAAAAAGGAAGTAATTTGGTGGATGATTGGCACCATTATAGGCGGTTTAATGTTTTTGGGCTGTCAGGCCCTGGAATGGAATCACCTGCATAGTGAAGGTTTTTGGTGGTCAGCCATTCCAAATAAAGAAACATTGCAGGAGTTTTTCAAAAGCGGCATTCCACTTGCGCAGCAACAAATGTCGTCGCACCAGTTTGCCAATTTGTTCTTCACCATAACAGGTTTCCACGGTTTCCACGTATTTTCAGGGGTGGTTATCAATATTATAATTACCATTAATGTTTTACTTGGTACCTATGAAAGGCGCGGCAGCTATTTAATGGTTGAAAAAGTTGGTCTTTACTGGCACTTTGTAGATTTAGTGTGGGTGTTTGTGTTTACTTTCTTTTATTTAGTTTGATAATTTAATCTATTATATATGTCATCAGAAACTACAAGTCTTCATGTTGAAGATGCTGCGCATGGCGAGCATGAGACAATGACCAAGAGTAGAATATGGAAAGTGTTTTTCATATTATTAGGTATTACCTGCATTGAATTTTTAATTGCACTTTATCTTGCTCCGCACTATGGTATACCATCGCATTGGATAAATCCTATTTATATAGTGCTTACCTTGTTTAAGGCATTTTATATCGTTGCTTACTTTATGCACTTAAAATTCGAAAAAATAGGAATGGCGCTTGCCATTATTGTTCCTATTCTTTTTATAATCGGTTTAATACTGGTACTTACAAATGAGAGCCACTATTGGATTGATTTAAGGCTGTAATGAAGGAAGCCGGATTATTAAAAAAAATCTCGATCCTGGTACTTGTTTTACTTGTACCGGGATTTTTATATTATTTACTGACCGCCGAAGGTAAAAACCGATATAAACCGCTACCTATATTCGGGCCTAAGCAGCTTGCTAAAACCACTCATCGTGTTAAAGGCAAGGATGTACCGGATACGCTGTTTCATACGCTTGCCAATTTTAATCTTACCGATCAAAACGGGAACAAAATATCGCTCAAGACCTTTGACGGTAAAATTTTTGTCATCAATTTTTTTTACACGCATTGCCCAAGTGTTTGCAAGCTGATGAATGATAATGTAAACCAGCTGGCATCAAACTATGCCAAAAATAAAATGGTATATTTTGTTTCGGTTACTGTTGACCCAAAGCGGGATTCGACCGGGGAATTAAAAAAATATTCCGGCGAATTTAAGTCTGCTTCGGCAAAGTGGCTGTTTCTGACCGGAGATACCAGTACGATCTATACCCTGGCCCGAAAGGGACTGCTGGTAAATGCGTTGCAAGCCGGCAGTGATGATTTTATATACAGCGATAAACTTGTTTTAATTGATCAGGACAAGCGAATAAGAGGCTATTATACAGGTGCATCCACTGACGATATAAATCGCCTGAATGACGAGATTAAGGTATTGGTGTCTGAAGAGCTGCGAAAAAAAGATAAGCCCTTATATTAACTACGAAAAGAAATTAAGAAGCAAGATCCAAGAAACAATTAAGATGACAGATAAATTTATATTCCGTTTTGTTGCAGCCGTATCAATATTTGTGATCGTTGTAGTGATTATATTAAACAGGCATATTATACCGGGCCCGGCAACACCGCCTTCGTTTACGCCTTATCTGCCGCTTTTGAACGCGATATTAAATGGTACCTGCACCATACTTTTACTGGTTTCTTTATATTTTATTAAGCAGGGGAAGATAGCCGTTCACAAAAGGCTTAATATCACTACTTTTTGCTTGTCATCAACATTCCTTGTTTCCTATATCCTGTTTCATTACCTTATGCAGCATGACACTTTATATGGCGACACGAATGGCGATGGAGTGCTGTCACCGTCTGAACACGACGCTGCAGGCGGATTGAGAATGTTATATCTATGCATCCTTGTGCCGCACATTATACTCGCCGCAGGGGTACTGCCGTTAATACTTTTAAGTTTTTACCGCGGATTACAGATGCAGGTTGAAAAGCATAAGAAATTAGTGCGATGGGCCTTTCCAATTTGGTTGTATGTTACTGTTACCGGCGTTATTGTTTATTTGATGATCTCGCCTTACTATCATTTCTAGTGTTGTTGCAAGGTTTAATATGCAATTGTAACCAATCAACTTAATACAGCCAATCAACTATTTTTTAACCAATAATTAGTTAAATTTGTACCATGAAAGCGAGCTTAAAAACAATCTTATTCTTTATAATATTTAGCTTGATGATGGTTGGAACAAAACCGGCCAGCGCGCAATGTGCCCAGTGTGCCGCCAATGTCGCATCGAACGTAAAAAATGGTGATACTACTGCAAATGGTTTAAACAAAGGTATTATGTTTTTATTGGCTGCACCTTACCTTGCTGTTGCTATAGTCGGCTTTGTATGGTATAAAAAATACAGGCGTAAAAATGTAAATCTCGAAATGCGCAACGAAAAACTGCATTTAAACTAGATCTGCGACACTACCTGTATCAGGAAATAAATATGTCTCAAACTTCAAAATCATGGGCGATGCTGCATACCAAATGCCCGCGTTGCCGCAGAGGCGATATGTTTAGCGGGGGCATGTACAGTTTTTTTTCAAATAAAATTTACGATCATTGCCCGCATTGTAATTTACATTTTGAAATAGAACCAGGTTATTTTTATGCGGCCATGTATGTAAGCTATGCGTTAAATGTGTTTGAAGCATTTGGTATTGTTGCAGCTACTTTTTTATTGACCCATAATGCTGATTCGCCCTGGCTTTATATAGGTGTGATATTAACCGGGTGTCTTTTACTTTCTCCGATAAATTTCAGGTATTCCCGCGTTTTACTTTTATATTGGCTATCGCCAAAATTAAATTACCAGCCTCATTTAGATACCGATGATTCAACGCCATACATTTGATTTTTTAAAAGAACTGGTTGAAAATAACAACCGGGAATGGTTCCAGGCAAATAAGGAACATTATGAAATGGCCCGTGAGAATGTCATTGATTTTACGGCGGAGCTTCTGAAATTATTAAAAGAAATCGATCCGGGAATTAACGAAAGCCTGGAGGCTAAAAAATGTGTGATGCGCATTTACCGCGACATCCGGTTCAGCAAAAATAAAACTCCATATAAAAATAATTTTGGCGTAAGCATCCCAGCCAAAGGTCTAAAATTAGGTGGTGCAGAATATTACCTGCATATTTCGCCCGGAAATTCGTTTATTGCAGGTGGATACTGGATGCCCGAAACTGCTCATTTGAAAGCTGTTCGCCAGGAAATTGATTATAATGGCGATGAGCTGAAAAAGGTAATTGACGATGCAGGCTTCATCAAGCTATTCGGAGAATTCAGAAAACAGGAGCAGTTAAAGAGTGTTCCGAGGGAATATAGTGCTGACAACGAAAATATAGAATTGCTAAAGCTTAAAAGTTTCGTAGCCTTTCATCCTTTAAAGGACGAAGAGCTAATAAAAGAAGAGGCGGTTAAAGAGATAGCTTCTGTAAGCAGCAGGATATATCCGTTGAATGTTTTTTTAAATAATGCCGTCGCTTAAAATAATGTAATTTAGTATCATAAATTCCCCAATACATCTTGCAATCTAAAATGAATAAATCGTTTCTTCGTCAACCTGCAGGTTACATAAAATCAATCTTTATCATGAAAACCAACTATTGTTTGTTTGCTTTATTTATATGCTTTGCCCTGCATTCATGCGTGGTTCTGTCACCAAAAAAGTATAAAGCTTTGGTGGCCGAGCGCGACTCGCTGGCCACCCGGTCT
>JAQNCM010000553.1 GCA_029237615.1 Mucilaginibacter sp. | reverse complement strand
CCCGGCCTCGCCTACAACGGCTCTGTTGAGGTCGGCCAGCTCATCGTGATGTGACCGTATGGGGCTGGATAGCGACCTGCGCTATTTGGTACGTCGTCGTCGTGTCCCAGCCGTTGTCCATGACTGCTCCCGCGGAGACATTAGCTTTGCATTAGGCGAGGCGCATGTCTTCGCGGACATGGACGGCAACCAAGAAAGTCCCGGAAACCCAAGGGTTCCGGGGCTTTTCTGTAGGCGTCGTGTCCCGACCAAGACTCGAAGTCGTTCCCGTGTCGTGCGCCACCGTCTCGAACCCCTCTTGCCGCTTCGCCTACAGCGACTTCCTTTCGTGGGCGCGCCGCACGCCCTCGCCTGTCCACCGGAGAGCGACTGCACCAGCTGGCGCGAGCTTTCGTGCCCGCCGGCGACCTGACAGTCCGTCAGCTCACAGCGGCCTTCGAGCGCCGATGGATCGCATCGAACTACAATGACCCAATGCCCCGAGCCGCCGCACTCCTCTGCGTTCTCGCCCTGGTATTGACCGGATGCACCACGGCCGGCACGACATCGCTGGCGCCGTTGCAAACTGTGCCGCTGCAATCTGCTCAGTCGACCTCAACGATGACTCCGGCCCCGTCGGCATCGATCACTAAGGTGCTGGTCTTCGTCGAAGAGAACCACTCGCTGAGCGAGATGAAAACGGGCATGCCATACACGTTCAGCCTTGCCCAGCGCTTTGGCTACGCCACGAACTACACGGCGATCACGCACCCCTCCTTGCCGAACTACGTGGCTATCGCGGGAGGTCAATCGTATGGAATCACCGACGACGCCGACCCGTCGGCCCATCCGCTCGCGGGCAAGTCAGTGTTCGGCCAGGCGATCGCGAACGGCAAGACGGCAATGGTCTTCGCCGAGGGGATGCCGGCAAACTGTGCGACCACGAACGGAGGATCCAGCTATGCGGTCAAGCACAATTCGTGGGCGTACTTCACGGCAGAACGTGGCCTGTGCCAGAAATACGATGTCCCGATAGACCGCCTCGATGCAGCGGTGGCCGGCGGCAACCTGCCGAACGTGGGGATGGTCATCCCGAATCTCTGCAACGACGCGCACGACTGCCCGCTGAGTACTGCTGATGCGTGGTTCCAGGGCTGGATGACGAAGATCTTCGCCGGTCCGGACTGGAATTCCGGCCACCTTGCGGTCATTCTGACCGCCGACGAAGACGACAAGTCTGCGAAGAACACCGTGCTGACCGTGGCCATCCATCCGAGCCAGAGTGCCAACGTCGTCACCTCACCATTGACCCACTACTCGCTGACGCGATTCCTCGAAGACGTGTCGGGCAGTCCTTACCTCGTCAACGCACGCACGGCGCCGTCGATGACGAAGGCCTTCGGCTTGCCGCTATTGCCCTGATCCCTCGACGTCGCGCGCACGGTACCTGCGCACTACGAGTCTCAGTATCAGAAGCCCGAGAGCTGCGATAACAACCAGCCCCACCACGTAGATGGCGATGGCGAGGGCCGATACTCCCGCCGCCGCGCCGGGCGGCAGAAACCCGAATTGCTGCACGCGCAGGAGGTTCCCGGAGAGCAACACCGCGAGGAACGTCGAAAACCCGCTCATCGAATCCCAGAGTCCGTGGAGCACCGCGACCCCCACGTACGCCCCGATCGCAACCAATGCGAAACGCAGGCGCGACGCCGCTCTGGCGGCACCGAACCAGACAGCGCCGAAGACAGCGGTCCAGACCACGTGGCCCACGGGTGCCAGGACGGCGCGAAGTACCTCGGTCTGCAGCAGCGAGCTCAGACTGATTCCCTGGGCGGTCAAGGCCGAGTTGAAGGCATACCCCGCGGATTCGAACGCAGCGAAGCCGGCACCGACCGTAGCGCCGAGAAGTGCACCCTGGCGTGCCGTCTTCGGAACAAGCCGCACGCCGATGATCACGAGGATCGCGGCTTTCACGAATTCCTCGATGAACCCGACGAGGAAGTACGTCCACAGGCTGGGGGCGAGGCTGCCTTCGAGAAGGGATGCCCCCAGCACTCCGAAGACTCCGCTCAGGAAGAACACGAGCACGATGTTGGTAGCGGTCATGGTGCCGGTGATGCGCTCGGCGGCGAACAGCACGACGCAGAAAGGGACCAGGAAGCTCCCGAGAAGGATCAGCGTCGGGATGAGGTTGGAATTGAGCGTCACGGCGGTAACCGCGATCGAGGCGGCCCAGAGGGCGAGCCCGATCAAGAGGGCCTTCCACCACCAGCCGTGGCGATGCGTCCTGGTGATTGGTTCATCCAGCGTGGTCATGCCGGTTCTCCGTATCTGGATCGCATCATGCGTGCTATCGGGGTCACCGGTCCTCAGGCCATTCTGATCGGCGGAGCTGCGCGTGTCATGGGGCTTGACATGTGGAGCGATCGGGGATCTTGTAACCTGCCCTAGTGAACCAGGGACCGGGCGACTCCGCCAAGCAGGCGAAAGAACAGCGCAGAGCTCATGCCGCGCAGCTTCGGTAGCAGGAGAA
>JAQNCM010000403.1 GCA_029237615.1 Mucilaginibacter sp. | reverse complement strand
GCTCTTCCGATCTAAACTTCAATTTTTCTGGCTGGGTTCCGTACCTGCTGCACGGAATTGGATTGCTTTATATTTTTGCTACAAATATTTTACCCCGATGGGGGTAATGCATGCAAGACGATGCCGGGATAGGCTACATGCAATGATCTGTTAGAAGCAAAACATTTATAGAAGATATTTGAAATTTATTTTGGCACAGAGGTATGCGGCTCTTGTTTGCTAAAATGGTTAATCCCGAAAGAAGACGTTTTTATGCTCAGGAGCAAAATATTTGCAGAAAAAAAATTGAAATTATTTGCGTGCCGTAGGTATGCAACCCCGCGTTCAATGAGGCGGCATCGGGTAATTATCCTTCTGCTTCTTTTTTCTTTTTATAGGCTATCCACACATAAAAAGGTATCCCGGCCATCAATAATAAAAAGCCCCAGTAAACCGTGGCTTGCCCCGACCCGGCAATGGCCCATAGTGCATAGGCAAATGCCAGGCAACCTACCAGCAGGGACGATAGCCAGCCGCCTGTTTGCAGGTTTTTTTTTTCAAACCTGATGAGTGTATACGCCGCTGAACAAAAAAGAAAAGGCACCAGTGTGGTTAAAGTGGCCAGTAATAAAAGAAATTTAAATTGCGCAACCAGTCCTTTGGTATAGTTCATCATCATAAATAAGGAAACCAAACCGCTGGTAAGCACTATGCCAGCATAAGGTGCTCCTCTTTTATTTTTCCAACCAAAAAAGGCTGGGAATAGTTTATCTTTTGAAATTGCGTAAGGCACCTGGCCCTGTATCAGGGTCCACCCGTTGAGCGCGCCAAAAGCAGCAATGGCCGCGCCGCCGCTTGCCCAGTAACGTGCATTACTGCCGTAAATAATAACCGCAGCATCAGCGTAGGGTGTAACGGAATGCTCCAGCACGTTATGCGGTATAATGCCCATGATACTTACGCTGCCCAGCAGGTAAACAAGCGTTGCGACGAACAAACCTATCATAGTGGCACGCGGGATGGTTTTGACAGGGTCTTTCACGCTTTCGGCGGGTATGGTTGCAGATTCGACACCTACGAACGAAAATAAAGCGATCGTTGCGGTTGTGCTGAGAGCGCTGTAAACCGAATCGCCGCTGCTGTTAAAAGGATGAAAGTTTTCAATCCGTATAAAAAAAAGCCCGCCGAGAGCTATTACAAATAAAGGTAATAATTTTAAAACAGTAGTGATTAACTGTACCCTACCTGACAGGGCAACACCCCTTATATTGATCCATGCTAAAATCCAGATAGCGGCAAGCCCTGTTAAAACTGCCGATACCGGGTTGGTAGCCAGTACCGGGAAAAAAGTACTCAAAGCGCTTACAAATGAGATGGTAATTGCCGCGTTTGCGCAGGCAATTGAAATATAATAGCCCCAGGCGACCAAAAAACCGGCGAAATCGCCAAACCCGGCCCGGGTATAGGCATAGGGTCCTCCCTCGCTTTTAGGTACCAGTATGCTCAAATTACTGAAAACCCTGGCGATGAAAAACATACCGATGGCCGAAAATATCCAGCCCAATAAGCTGATGCTGCCATAGGATGCCATAGCGGCAGGGACTAAAAATACCCCGGCGCCTATCATGTTTCCTACTACCAATGATATGCTTGTCCATAAGCCGAGTTTGTTTTTACTGGTTTCTGCCATTTTTGGTGATAGATATTAAGGCTGTATACGCCGATGCTGATAAAAGTATTAATTTTTTATGATTAAGAGATGCTGATCCGACAGCGCAACTTTTGGCTTAAACCCGACGTTAAAAGAGCCGTTTGGGTCTTAATACATTTATCGGGGCGATAACCAGCGGATTTTGAATTAACGGAATTATTTCTATATTTTTAAGCGGGCAAACAATTGTGCAATACGTTATTGTGAAGATATCCGTTATTAACCAAAAATTGTTATTTTTGCATATTAATTAATTTAAACTCAGAAAAGATTAAATGAGGATTATTCTTCTTATTCTCTTAAGTACTATATGTTTTACAGCATCGGCGCAGTGGTATCGCATTGACCTTAAGTTAAAGGATCTTACTTCTAAAAAACAGGTACGTCCGGAAGCTATTGAACCGCCTGTTAATCATTCTCTCGCCCGTTTACCCAAAGTTACTGTTAATAAAGGCGTCGTTGTGCCTGAGTTATTAACGCCGGGTGCGTATAGCCTGGACGTTATAGAAACGGAGGTAATGAAGACCGCCAAACACAATATGCGGTTCAGGGTATACAATGATGCCAGCTACAATTTTAGCGAACTGGCCCGCATGTATATCCGTCAAAACAGGTATGCGGAGGCAAAATGGTTTTTATTGCAGAGTAATTCTATCTCGCGCGATGAAAATGATGATAAGCATACCATTGCTAATTTAATCGATCTGGCTACTGTAAAAAGCGGTCTTGGCGATTATATTCAGGCCCGGCAGGACCTCACCGAAGCGCATGAGCTGGCAGCAATGCACGGATTTAAGGATGATGCATCTCTTATTGATAAAAAACTGCTTTACCTGAAACAAAATGAGGCGACCATGCAAAAAGTAGAGGTACGATATGCCGAGGCACCATTAAATAGCAAGGCTGAATAAGAACCGGCCACTTTTTGCGTTATTGTACCAGGACAAATTGTAATAAAATAGTAAATCGCTGGGGGTTTTGTAAAACAAATGAAACATTATTGTAATATTGTTATTCATAAAAGAGACAGCATTTTAACTGTCTCTTTTTTATTTACATTAGCAAATTGAAATTAGGCATAAGTATTGATGTTTTATAAAATCCCCGACTTAAAGACCGTAAAAGATATGTTAAAAAAAATTTATTTGGTGCTGCTGATAGGTGCCGCACTGGCGTGTAAAGCTGCGCCTAAACACATTATAAGGGTTGCCGGATCAAACGACATTCAGCCGGACGAACAGCAAAGTATTGTTTGTAAAGTGGTTGCCCAACTAATCTCTAATAACAACTATAAAAAAGTTCCGCTTAATGATTCAGTTTCTAATGTAGTTTATAACCGGTATATTAAAATGCTGGATGAGGGCCATAATTATTTTATGGCTTCTGATGTTCAAGACTTTGATAAATACAAAACAGTTTTGGATGATGATGTGAAGGAAGGCAACCTGAATGACGTTTTCTATATTTTTAATGTTTACCAGAAAAGATATATTGAACACATTCAATACTCGCTCGCGCATTTAAATGACGATTTTGATTTTAATAAGAACGAAACATTTACTTACGACCGTTCAGGCATGCCATGGGTATCATCACAAAGCGAAATGGATAATATTTGGCACCTGCGGGTAAAATACGACCTGCTTAACCTGAAGCTGGCCAGTGCCGATCTGGCTAAGAATAAAGAAACTTTAAAAAAGCGGTATGATAACTTATTAAAACAAGCTAATAAACTAAATAACCAGGATGTTTTCCAGGCATTTATGGATGCCTTTACCAATGCTATAGATCCGCATACCAACTACTTTAACCCGGCTAACGCGGCAAATTTTAATATAGACATGTCAAGGCAGCTGGAAGGTATCGGCGCCTCCCTGCTTAATGAAAATGAATTTATAACAATAAAAGGCATTATCCCCGGTGGTCCGGCAGATAAAAGTAAGCAGATAAACGTTGACGACCGCATTATTGGCGTAGCACAGGGCACAGGAGGTGAATTTCAGAACATTATTGGCTGGCGTATTGAAAATGCCATTGCATTGATAAGGGGCACCAAAGGCACCATTGTACGGCTGGAAATGTTGCCAAAGGGCAGCAGTGTAAGCAGTAAGCCCAAAGTGATTGAAATGGTACGCGAAAAGATCATTTTAAAGGATGAATCGGCCAAGAAAGAAATCCGTACCTATAATAACAACGGCAAAACCATTAAGATTGGAATTATTTCTGTTCCAGCATTTTATATTGATTTTAATGATTATAAAACAGGTAATCCAAATTATAAAAGCACCACGCATGATGTTAAGCTGATCCTTGATTCATTAAAACAAGCAGGCGTTGATGGTATTGTTATGGATCTTCGTCAAAACGGAGGCGGTTCGCTGCTGGAAGCGGTAGACCTTACAGGGCTGTTCATCAAAACAGGTCCGGTAGTACAGGTTAGAAATTCAGAAAACCAGGTAGAGGTGGATAAAGATGAGGATCCGTCGATTGCCTACAGTGGCCCGCTGGCTATATTGGTTGACCGCTTCAGTGCTTCTGCCACTGAGATTTTCTCCGGAGCCATACAGGATTACGGTCGCGGGTTAATTATTGGTACGCAAACCTATGGAAAAGGGTCTGTGCAAAATGCCATTGACCTTGACAGGGTTATTAATCCATCCCTTACCGAGCGGATAGCTGCGTTGTCCAAAAAAACAAAACCGGTAACCACAGGCAGCCAAAGCGTTTTCGGGCAGCTTAATTTAACCATCGCCAAGTTTTACCGCATTACCGGTAATTCAACCCAGCACAAAGGTGTGATGCCTGATATCCAGTTCCCGTCGGTTATTCCAATGGATAAGTATGGAGAAGATACTGAACCGTCGGCCATGCCGTTTGATATCATTGCAAAAACTAACTACGCTAAAGTAGGCGATTTTAACGCAGTGATACCCCAGTTAAAAAAATTGCATGATCAGCGCATGGAAACCAGCGTAAGCTATAAATACCTGATGCAGGACATTACCGATTTCAAGAAGCATGAAAACGAAAAAAGCATTACGCTGAATGAGAAAAAATTAAAAGAGCAGCGGGACGCCGACGAGAAAAAATCTTTTGAGACTGAAAATGAACGCAGGGTAGCGATGGGCTTACCAGCCTTAAAAAAGGGCCAGACTAAACCACGAAATGAGGACCTGGACTTTTTAAAGCGCGAAGCTGGTCAGATATTGACAGACTATATAACGCTGGATAATAAATATACTACCACAAAGGTTGGAACTTCCGGAAAGTAATTTTTGGGCAATTTAAACAACAAATCCCCGGCTTTGCCGGGGATTTTGTTGTTTAAAAATCGCTCATATTATTTAAATCGCTTGATTACAGTTAGTTACACCATTCACTTCAAGTGTTCCACCCGTTCCAAA
>JAQNCM010000396.1 GCA_029237615.1 Mucilaginibacter sp. | reverse complement strand
CCTGGCTGCGGATATGCTGGCAAATAATAAACGGATCATCTTTTGCTGGGGCATGGGCTTGACCCAGCAGCCCAATGGGGTGGAAATGATCAGGGAGATCGTAAATATCTGCCTGATGAAGGGAAGTATAGGCAAACCCGGCGCGGGCGTATGCCCGGTGCGGGGCCACAGCAATGTGCAGGGTAACCGCACCATGATGATTAATGAAAAACCTACGCAGGAACAGCTTGACCGCATAAAAGAGGTCTTCGGGTTCGAACCGCCGCGTGAACATGGATATGACGTAGTGAATGCGATCAAAGCAATGCATGCGGGAAAAGCAAAGGTATTCTTTGGTATGGGCGGTAATTTTCTTTCGGCCACACCGGACACCACTTTTACTGCTGAAGCGCTGCGGCAACTGCGGCTGAGCGTGCATGTTTCCATTAAGCTTAACCGCAGTCACCTGGTGCATGGAAAGGAGGCTTTAATATTGCCTACCTTATCAAGAAGTGATAAAGACATCGTAAATGGCGAACTGCAGTTTATCAGTACAGAGAACTCCATGGGAGTGGTTCAGTCATCTAAAGGTATTTTAAAACCTGTCTCTGATCAGTTGATCAACGAAACGCATATTGTATGCAGAATGGCGATGGCAACTTTAGGCGACCGGTCCGTGGTCGACTGGAACCGTTACATGAACAGTTATGATGATATAAGGGATTTAATTGAAAAATGTATACCGGGTTTTGAAAACTACAATAAGCGTGTCCGCGAAAAGAGTGGTTTTTATTTACCCAACGGGGCCAGGGACGGCAAGTTTATTACAGAGAAATTTGGAGATAAGGCGCCTTTTACCATTACCAAATTACCTGTAAATAAACTGGCTGATGATGAATACATGATGGCATCAACCCGTACCCATGATCAGTTTAATACCACCATATATGGATTAGAAGACCGCTATCGCGGGATAAAAAATGAACGGCGCGTTGTTTTTATGAACCAGAAGGATATGGACAAAGCCGGTTATGCCGAAGGGGAAAAGGTAGACTTGTTTAATTATGATGATGGCATAGAGCGCATAGCCCGGTTATTTGTTGTGGTTTCTTATCCAATTCCTGAACGAAACACGGTGACCTACTTTCCGGAAACCAATGTATTATTGTCGATAAATAATGTTGTTGGTGAAAGCAATATGCCGGCCGCCAAGTTTATCAGGATAAAAATAAAAAAACATCAGGCACTCAGTTAGCGGGTATTGGCTATCCTGAATACAGAATAGATTAACTGGAAGATCACTTAAAAAGTACTATTATGAATAATTTTAAACGTTGGGGAATTGCCTTAGCCGGTGTATTATTGCAGATTGCAATAGTAGCGGTATATTCCTGTAGCGTATTCCGGGTACAGCTGGAGAAACAATTTCACTGGTCCATCTCACAGGTTACCCTCACCTTTACTATTGCCATAATGGCATTGGGCTTTGCCTCGTTTTTTGGCGGGCTCTGGTTAAAGCGGGTTGGTCCACGAGTAGTGGCCATGACCGGTGGTGTATTATATGGAGGAGGTGTTTTTCTGGCAAGCTTTTCCGATCACGGTTTATGGTGGCTTTACCTCACCTATGGTCTGATTGGCGGTATTGGACTTGGCTTTTCCTACATTGTTCCCATCTCCGTGCTGGTGAAATGGTTTCCTGACCGCAGGGGGCTGATGACGGGTATTGCCGTTGGAGGTTTTGGAGCCGGCGCACTGATAACGGCGCCGGTTGCTACCCGTTTAATCCAAAGTGTAGGCGTATTGCAGACCTTTGCTTATCTTGGCATTGCCTACATGATCGTTTCAGTAGCTTCCGGTTACTTCCTGCAGAACCCACCGGAAGGCTGGGCGCCTGAGGGGTGGAAGCCTGTTCTAAAAAAGCAGGGGCAGCAAGGTGCGGGTGACTTTACCCTGGGCGGTGCATTAAAAACATGGCAGTGGTGGGCATTATGGTTGCTGCTCTTCCTGAATACTTCTGCTGGAATTTCAATCATTTCACAGGAGGCACCCATGTTTCAGGAATTTGCAAAAATCACTCCACTAGTGGCTGCCGGTATGGTTGGTATAGTAAGTATTGGGAACGCCCTCGGAAGAGTTTTCTGGGCCTGGATTTCTGATATTACAGGACGCCGGGCAACTTTTGCAATTATGTTTATCCTACAGGTCGGATTATTCTGGATTCTTCCAAATTTTCATTCGGTAACCAGTATAACTGTTCTTGTCTTTTTTATCCTGATGTGTTATGGCGGTGGATTTGGGACGATGCCTGCATTTGCGGCTGATTACTTCGGGCCATCCAATGTGGGGTCAATTTATGGGCTTATTCTTACGGCATGGGGATTTGCCAGTGCCTGCGGACCGCTGCTGATCGCTTATTTACGTCAATCAAGCGGAACATATACCAGTGGCTTGCACGTAGTTGCTGTGGTGATGGCCATATCAATAATATTGCCCTTGCTGGTAAAACCGCCGGCCAGGCCACAGTCATCATGACACTTTCAATTTAAACTAAAGCACAGATCATCAAGCATTTAACAAGCGCCCTGTTTTGAATAGACGTAATTGTAAATAATGTGAAACTAAAGAAAATATACGATGTAAAGTTTTTTTATATCATTGTTTTGTATTCCATTAACCTTAAACCTTTCCTCTTCGCAAATACTTTGCACAAATGGCTTGCATCATTAAATCCACATTCAAATGCTATGTTTGTGATCGGTTCGTTAGTATTCTTTAGCTTATCACAAACTCTTTCGATTCGCAGGTCTTCCAAATATAGATGGATCGTTTTGCCAAAGTACTGCTTAAAAAGTTTATTCAGGTAAACCGGGTGAAAATCCAGCCGGGTTGCGAGGTTATCCAAAGTCCACTTCTCGGCGTAGCTTTCCTGCAACAGGTTACGTATCTTTTTTACCTGGTAAGGGACGAGTTTCTTCTCTCCCAGGTCACGCCTTGATAATTCAACAGCACTTTCCAATACTAATCCCTCAAGCAATAAATTTGAAGCATTCCCGGGCCTTCTGAATTCATGAAATATGCGGAGAAAAAGATGCGATATATATTGGTTATTGATGACTGAAAAATTATCAAATGTTATTTTAGCGTCCCTTAATTTTTCTAACCAAAGGGTGTCAAACTCGACAAACAGGCAACTTCGGGCATTTTCCCGGATAACTGTCTTATGCTCCCTGTTTTTTGGATAGATCAATAATTGCCCCTCGCCAATAAGCAGGTCATCTCTTTGGGTAATTTCCTGAAATGTTCCTTTCAGAGCAAAACAAAAATGTTCCTTTTGATGATAATGCAGCGGAGAAGAAGATAATGGTGCATATTGCTGCTCAACTAATGATATTCCTCCAATACTTATGGCCTTTTTAGTAATGCCATAATATTCACCCGATCTAAGTGTTTCCATTTTGAAAAATATTTATGTTATTACATATTTAAATATCGCCAATTACCTTGGCATAACTAATAAATTGGGGTTAAAACAATCCTTAAATAAATCTCCCCACAGACTTAAAACACAGCACAAAGTGGTTTCTAAAGAACGCATTTTCATCAACCAATAACATTAAAAACAATTAAAATTGCCGTAACAAAAACCACTAATATGCCACAGATAAATAAAAGATCGGCAATCGATTCAAAAAGGCCGCCTCTTTTTATATTTCCACGAATGGAAAGGAAAGAAAGAATACAGCTAAGCATAAAGAAAAAAATAGCAACGATATCCGTTGCGTCGATCATTGTTCGTTGTGATAACTTTAAAAATCTTAGCGATGTAAGTACCACAAAGCATAATCCTAATAAATTAGAGGATGCGTTCAAAATATGCGGAGCCTTATCGTTTTTATCGTAAATTTTCATAATTGTTATCTTTTAATGTTAAAATGGTTGTATGCCTGGTCTTTGGTGATTCTGAATAGTCTCAAGGCTGGGTAAATAAATGTTTAATTAAACGGCCTTAAAGGATACATCCAAAGAACGTCCGACAAAGTCTGACATGAAGATTAAAAGCACCTGATGTGCAATTGATTAAAAAGCAGGAGGCGCTCTGAGAGGTAACGACCAAACCGGATCTGCTATGGAGAGCTTTTCCGTAAAGGGTATATAAAGCAGCAGGTCAATTACTAATGATACTGCGATTAAAAAAAATAAAAATGCTAAAGGCGGAATGTCCAGCACTTGAAAATGCCGGGTGTAACATTGAAGTTTACAATGAACAATGCCCGCCTTTATCTTAGTAATCCCGGATTGAATCAGTTCATTTTTTTGATTTTTATGAAAAAACTCTGCATAACGCACCAATACCCGTCCCTGTAATCCTAAAAAGATTGTCAGTACCAGCAAAAGCTTTAATATGGCATGCAGTGCCTTTTTCATGTTTGTTTATTATTAAATAAAGAGAATTGCATTTAGTAGCTCTTCTCTATAATTTTATCAAGCACCCGTTGTGCTGATTTTTCTTTTTTATTCTTTATTGCTTCAAACAATTGCTCATGTAAATGATGGCTCATTGCAAAATGGGTGATACCCCGAACTTCTCTTTTGGAGAAGAAATCGCGTATAATTACAGTAAAGCTTTCATAAAGATCAGCCAGTGCTTTGTTTGAAGAAGCCCTGGCAATGGCTATATGAAAGGCAATATCCGCATCAACACATGCCTGGCGTTGTCCGGCACGAATTGCCAGTTTTCTATTTTCGAGGCATTGTTCCATCTCTTCCAAATCTTTCTCAACATGGTTTTTGGTGGCAAGCCTTACCGCTTCGTCTTCCAGCAATTTCCTTACGGCATTAATCTCGTCAAAATCGGCCCGCCGTAAACGCTGATCAATTGTTTCATGTGTTATTCCGCCGTTTACAAAGGTGCCTGAGCCCTGCTGTACGATTAAAACTCCTATCATAGCAAGTGTTTTAATGGCTTCCCTAACGGTTGAGCGGCCAACACCATGTAGTTTCATTAGCTCAGGTTCAGCCGGTATTTTTCCACCTGCTTTATACTTATTCTGGCTTATATCGTGCCTTATCTTATTTGCAATCCGGTCACTCAATTTTTCTGAAAGCTTCATATTAACTGTTTGCCACACAAACTACGAACTAAACTTAAACATCAGATGTTTTTTCAAAATATTATCCCTCTCTCAATTTGTTATACGCATGTTGTCATCTTCTTTTAACTTCATCCGTTTCATTGATATTGTCGACAAACGGGTTAAAAACTTTGGTCGTCAAAGCTATTTTTGGTCGGAACCTTTATCACATTAAAACCAAACTTTAATGCCTGGTGGCAGGTATTGCATGTATTGGTTAACAGGACGAAATTATTTTTGAAAGCCTTTTCGTCTTTTGCCTGGATTGATTTTTCAATAGCATCCATTGCGGGAAAAATCATTGCAACGGCCGTAGCCTCGGGTTTATTCTTATGATATTTTTGAACCTTTTCAAAACCACCCATCACTTCCTGCCTTTCATACTCGGCCAGTGCCCAGTTTTTATTCTGACCGGCAAACCACAATTTAATGTGGTGAGGTTGAACAATAGTATTCATTAGCGCCCCGGTGCCTGGTGTGTAAGACGAATTTAACCTGTTTTGTAAGCTATCTATCCGCGCCTTGAGATCTGCCGTTTCACTGCCGGACTGTTGACACCCTACCATTATAGAAAATGGCAAAGCGAGTAATAAAAGAAATATCAACCGTTTCATATATTAACTATTTAATGTGAATTATTAAAAATTGTATTTTATCTACGTAATCCCGCATAAAGGACTGTTCATTATTTTTCTTCGCAAATTGGGTAATTGTTTCCCAACATTGTTAACAATGCAAACATATGATGTTTCTATTAGACATCATATGTTTTGCCTTAAAATAATAAACATAGCACTAAATTGTTACAAATTGCGTGTACATTAGTGAAATAACTTATTTGATGAGTGCTTGTAAAGTAAGAAAGGTTTAGATGCCCATGATATGCAAGAATCATTGACGAGGGGTGCGGTAAACACCGATTAATTTGTATAATTTACGACCAGCCGGATCTTTTCATCCAGCGCATCGGGCATCATCACGTCATTTTGTTCAATAACATAATTGCAAAAAGCATCCTGCCTGGTGGTTGTATCATAGCCCCGGCCCTACTTTGAACCTCACATATTGCGTATCCTCGTCAATCAGGGTTATCTGCGCCGAAGGCGTGCTGCAAATTTCAGCGGCTAACTGAACAATGTCCAGAAGTTCTTTTCTTTACTGATCTCCAGGTTCAAAAATCGTTGGACTGCCTGCGGCCGCTCTGTTTCACTTTTAGACATAATCGCGTCCGGTGAGTGCGTCACTCATCTATAAATGAAAATGCAAAATAGACTTAGTTGTAAACTTAATTGGTCATTTTACCATCCTTTTTATAAAAGTTTACCGGCTCTTTTGGCCCGGCTACCATTACCAGGCAAATAAAAATTTCTCTTGTGATTGCTTTATCAGCTAATAGCGATCAAAATGATTATTCATATCCATCAATTGTTTGATTTACTTATAGCCATTGGTGAAATTTATTAATAAACCAGTTTTTGATAAATTGCGTAAGCAGGCAATAGGTGACCAGGATACCTGCTAACCAGGGAAAATAACTCAGCGGCAAAGCCTGTAAATTCAAAATATGCGCAAGCGGCGAAAAAGGAATAGCGATACCTATCAGCATGATGACTGACGTTAACGCTACTACAGGTGCAGCTGCCCAGCTTTGAATAAATGGTATTTTACGGGTACGGATCATGTGTACTATCAGCGTTTGAGATAGTAACCCTTCAATGAACCAACCGCTTTGAAACAGGCTTTGATGAGTCGGGGAATTGGCTTTAAATACAAACCACATTACCGCAAATGTGGCATAATCAAATATAGAGCTAATGGGACCGATGAATAGCATAAACTTGCTGATTCCCCTTGCATCCCATTTTTGTGGTTTCTCAATAAAATCCTCGTCCATACTATCCCATGGGATGGAGGTTTGTGAAATGTCATACAAAAGGTTTTGCACCAATAACTGAATTGGAAGCATTGGAAGGAATGGCAGAAAAGCACTGGCACCTAACATGCTGAACATATTTCCAAAATTACTACTGGCAGTCATTTTGATGTATTTGATGATATTTCCGAAGGTACGCCTTCCGTATATCACGCCCTTTCGCAATACCATCAGGTCTTTTTCCAATAAGATGATATCGGCACTTTCTTTAGCAATATCGACAGCTGTATCAACAGATATACCTACGTCCGCGTCACGGAGTGCAGCGGCATCATTGATGCCGTCGCCCATAAAGCCAACCGTATGTCCCTGAGCCTGCAGTAGCTTAATGACCCTTGCTTTTTGAATCGGACTCAATTTGGCCATGATGGTGGTTTCATCCAGTTTGCCGGTAAGTTCCTCGTCGCTTAACAGTTCCATTTCCTTTCCCAACAAAACGTGCTTTACGGGGATGCCTACATCACGGCATATTTTTTTCGTAACAACGTCGTTGTCGCCGGTAAGAACCTTGATGCTAACCCCTAATTTCTGCAAACCTTCTATTGCAGGCTTCGCGGAGGGTTTCGCAGGATCTAAAAAGCCAATAAATCCGGTCAAAGTCATATTTGATTCATCAGCGACAGAATAGGTAAGCGGACGTTCATCATATTCCTTAATGGCCACCAACAACACACGCAAACCTTCTTCGTTCAATTTTTTTGATGTGCTTAAAATAATGTTACGCATGGTGTCATCCATCGAAACTATTTTATCGTTCTCGATATGCAGCTGCTTATCTTCACCCGGGTCAAAAGCAAAAGAACATTGCTCCAGCATTTCTTCAACCGCACCTTTACAGATCAAAAGGTGCTTTCCGCTCTTTTCCTCCAAAATCACGCTCATCCTTCTGCGCTGGAAATCGAATGGAATCTCATCAATCTTGTCAAAAGATTCCTCTGCATTTACGCAGCTGTGAATTTCCGCATGTTCCAAAACGGCTACATCAAGTAAGTTTTTTAAACCCGTTTGATGAAAACTGTTAAGGTAGGCCCACTTCATCACTTCATCATCTTCGTCGCCAAAGACATTCAGGTGCCTTTCCAGCACAATCTTGTCCATTTTAAGGGTTCCTGTTTTATCTGTACACAAAATATCCATCGCGCCGATGTTTTGGATAGCATTGAGACGCTTAACAATCACTTTGCGCTTGCTCATATTTAATGCACCTTTTGCGAGGTTAGCGGTTACAATCATCGGCAGCATTTCGGGCGTTAAACCAACGGCAACTGATATGGCAAAAAGCAACGCTTCGAACCAGTTACCTTTCGTTAAGCCATTAACTAAAAAAACCAACGGTACCATCACCATCATAAACCGGATAAGGAGCCAGCTCACTTTATTTACCCCTTTATCAAAACTGGTTTCGGCGCGTTTACCGGTTATCGCTTTACCAATAGTCCCGAAGTAGGTGAGGTTACCTGTGGTTACTACAATAGCGGTAGCGGTTCCGCTTACCACATTGGTGCCCATAAAACAAATATTATCCAGATCTAATGGAGATTTATCATCTGCATCAGGTATGCAATGTTCTCTTTTCTCAATAGGCAGTGATTCGCCGGTCAGCATGGCCTGGCTTATAAATAAATCTTTTGACTGTAAAATTCTGCAATCAGCCGGGATCATATCACCAGCACTTAAATAAACTATATCTCCCGGAACCAGGTCAATGATATTGACCTCTATTCTGCCTTTTTGCTGACGCAAAACTGTTGCAGTGGTCTTAACCATACTTTTCAGTTCCTCAGCGGCACGGTTGCTGCTGTATTCCTGCCAAAAACGCAGCAAAGAGCTTAAGATAACCATCACTCCAACTACAATTACGGTTTTATAGTCCTGTTCGCCCGGTGCGGCCATCAGTACATCTAAAACAAAAGAAACACTTGCCAGTATTATCAATACCGCGATAAATGGGTTTAAAAAAGCCTGAAACAGTTGCACATACCAGGCCGCAGCCTTTTCGTGCTGTATTTCATTGAGGCCGAATATTCGTTTCTTTTCATCAACATCAGCCCGGCTTAACCCTTCTTCACCGCTTTCAAGCATAACATAAAACAGGCTGGTCTCATTTTCCCTTGAGATATTCCGAAGCTTGGTAGCGGTTACATCATCGAAACCGGAAACCGATTTGCTGATGGTTCTTGTTACGAAATTATTTGCTGTTTTTGTTTTCATAAATTGTTTCTTAACTGTTCAAGCGTTAACAGGATACTTCCTGCAATCATCATCAAAGCGGATATAATATTCAGGTACCGGAATGTTTTATCAAAGTGATATTTGCCCAGCACGATTCCAGACAAATAGGATAAAATTAACAGGGGTAACAACATCAGGTTTACTTTACTGTGGTCAATTTTTAACCAGGCCATTGCACAGCCAAAAGCAAAAACATATACTGATGTTCCCAATATCGTTTCTATGCAGAGTTTGGTATTTAAAGTGGTGAGGGAAGCAACCCTGTTTTTTATTTTAGCGTCCTGGAACATTCTGATTCCCATGCCGAATAAAATGGCAATCGCAACTAATTGCTCTTTACCTTTGAGTTGTAACCTGGTGAGTTCTCCAAATCCCACACCGTAAATCAACACCATATTTTCCATCAGAAACAACAAGACCAGTACCACTATCCAATTCGGCGATACGGGTAGACTGTGTCTTTTTAACCGGGGCAATTGCCGGTTAACACTGATTCCATTACCGTTATAAAAAGCCAGCATCAGGTTATCTGACGCCAGTCCAGCCGCGATACAAACTAATGCCGGGTTATAAGCTATTATCATTATTAATTTTTGTTATAATTCAGTTTGATGTTCTATTACTTCCCAGCCCGGATTTTCTGGTTCGCTGCTGGTTAATTACCGGAGCATCAATTTCAATAAATGAAATAGTATTGAAAGAAAAAGTTAAAACCCCTGCCGGCGCTGAAGTGAACGGGGTCAGATCCTTTTTTTCTCTATTGGAGCAATAAAATCAAATGCCTTTACAGAAGAAGGCTTACCGTTATTATGGAAAATGCTATCTATTTTTTCTATTTTATGCATAACAAAAAGTTGTTGCCCCGATAACAGGACTGCATAAAATGATTAGTCCGGTTAGAGGGAGGTTTTTAAATCTTGATAGTTTATACTCGGACCAGTATCCATGTTTTTATTAATAATATAACAGGTATTTAAACCCGGTTAGAACGTTGCAAACGTAAGTTGTTTTAGCTGCTTCAGCTATTAGAGAATCTTTAGAATATCATTATAAATCCATTAGAAAACAGATAAAATGAAAAGTATTGCGATAAGTTTATACGTGAAGAAGTTCAACAGTGAATATGGTCCCTATTCCTAACTGAGAATTTACAGAGATACTTCCTTTGTGCAGTTCTACTATTTTTTTGGTAAGGGATAAGCCTATCCCGTTTCCTCCTGCAAATTTTTTGTCGCCACCCCTGTAAAACGAATTGAAAATCTTTGATGTTTCTTCGTCGCTTATGCCGATACCCTGATCCTGGAAACGCAATATGGTTTTATCTTTAAAATAAGTAATTGCTACCGAACACTCCTTGTGCTCTGAGAATTTACAACCGTTCTCCATTAGGTTCATAAAGGCAACTTTCAATAAATACTCATTTCCCAAAACGGATATGTAATCGTCATCTTCAATTTCCTGTTCAAAAATGATGCTGATTTTAAATTCAGGATGATCGTGCATCGCATCATTCCGGGCATCTAATAAAATTTCATCTAGCCGGATTTCCTTAAAGGAAATCTCTGTATGGTCATAATTAGCTTTTGCAAGGTCCAACAAACTGTTAGACAGCCGAACTAATTTTTGGGTATCATTAACCGCATGATTTATAGAATGCTTATAAAACTCATTGCTTCTTTCTTTTTCAAGTGTTACCTGTAATTCGGTAAGCATAGCCGTTATCGGCGTTCGTAGTTCATGAGAAATGTTAGATACAAATTCTTTCTGTGCGTCAAAGGATTTTTCCAGCCTGTTTAGCATTGCGTTAAAGGTAACAGCTAATTCCGCAATTTCATCTTTACCATTTCCCTCCTTAATCCGCAGATCAAGGTTAGTAGCTGTGATCTCTTCCACCTCATTAACCAGATCAGACACTGGCTTTAAAGCTTTACTGGCAAAAATATGACCGGCTATATAAATAAGGATGATGGCAACAAAAAAAGCAATGATGAGGGTGTATT
This sequence comes from Mucilaginibacter sp., assembly GCA_029237615.1. Lineage (GTDB taxonomy): Bacteria > Bacteroidota > Bacteroidia > Sphingobacteriales > Sphingobacteriaceae > Mucilaginibacter. The sequence goes on along the minus strand of JAQNCM010000396.1, from coordinate 11,691 downwards.
TCAAATTTCTTAGTTTCGCATAACCACTCTGGTCATTAGCGGCCGAAGTAATCACATAATCTTTATTATTATGACGATAAAGAATACCTACCGCCTGCATTTTGCCCTGGTAAAATTTAATTTGTTTTTTGGATACGATCTCATCAATCATTTGCCTGGTTTCTTTCACTTTATCAATTTCAACAGCATCATGGTAAAGCAAATGAAAAGAGGTGTCATATATGGCCACCTCTTCCTGGAAGAAAGAATTCGGAGAATTTTTATAGATCAGTTGTAAAACCCTGGGAGCAATTTTGGCATCCAGCAATAAATTAGCCTTTATAATTGCGGTATGGCGCAATGAACTATAATATTCATTTTCCCTGTTTTCAGAAAATGAAAAATAGACAACTAAAGCAAATGCCAGCAAAAGGACCGCAATAATACCGGTAAAAAGAAATGTTAATTTATTCCGGATCGTCATTTTTCTTCTTTAAAAATAAATCCGAGGCCTTGTTTCGTGTGGATGAGTTTACTGGGAAAATCTTTATCGATTTTTTTTCTCAAATAATTAATATAAACGTCTATAAAGTTTGTACCCGTGTCAAAGTGTGTATCCCAAACCTTTTCGGCAATTTCTGCTCTGGACAATATCCTATCTGCGTTTTGCATCATGTACTCCAACAGTTTTAATTCTTTTGGAGTTAGCGTAATAACTTTGCCGGATCGGATAACAGATTTAGTTAAATTATTTATTTCGAGATCAGCATACCTGGTTAGTAAGTTACCTGGTAAACTTTTTCCGTTTTTACGGTTCATTACTGCCCGTATTCTTACCACTAACTCTCTAAAATCAAAAGGCTTTACCAAATAGTCATCGGCGCCTGCATCAAAGCCCTCTATCTTATCATCTGTAGTACCTAAAGCTGTAAGCAATATAATTGGCAGGTCGGGTTTTACAAATCTTATCTCCTTGCACAAATCAATTCCATTGAGCCCAGGCAAAATGATATCCGAGATTACCAGGTCATAATCATTTTGAAGTGCCAGTTTTTTCCCCGTGGTTCCGTCATAGGCAACAATCGTTACGTTCCCCTGTTCTTCAAGCCCTTGTTTTACGAGGTTGGCTATACGTTCCTCATCTTCTATAATCAGTATTTTCACGATCAGCAAATATCCTTATACAAATTAAGACAATTGTTATGCTTTATTTTTTGCATGCGCCCGCGTGCTGCTCAAAATCAGGATCCTTCCGGCCGGATATCCCGCATATTGAACAACGTCTGCAGTGTTGAGTTTCAGGTTAGGCGCGACTATATCAAAGCTTTGCACATCAAAATATAAAATTGTTTCACCCGCTTCTATCTTTAAGGGAGTTTCAGAGCTTTTATAACTCAATATTTTGTCTAATAAGGCTTTGCTTTTGTGAGGATTCTTGTCGATTCCGTCCTTTTTGCCGGGATATATCAATGTGCTTGCCGAGGAATTCATAAACAAAACCTCATCCTTCTCGTCTACTCCAATTACCGCATCATGGATGGCTTCTATTAATATTTTTATCCTTGATTCTCCTGATATAATTTTGGTCAGATTCGTATTGTCTGCTTCTCCAATTTTCTGTGTCATTGCATTAAAAGCATTGGACAATTGCGTAAACTCTTCACTTGTTTTAAAATCCAGCCGGGTGTCAAAATTATTATTGGTGACTTCTTGCAGGCCATCTGTAAGTGCATCAAGCGGATTTAATATAAAACTTGGAAAATTTGCAATTAAAACGAAAATTATCAAGAAAGTAATAAAGCCTATGCCCCCAAGATAAAAGGTTGCTTTGTTTACGGTTGAACGCGTATATTCATTTTTGTTAACAATTGCGTTCATGTTTAAGCCATCTATTGTATTTAACAGGAAACGGATCCTTCTTTGTGCATCTAATTTCTGATTTAAGTTGGATGCGGGATCAATGAGAGATGAAAAAAGCTGACGAACGCCGGCGGTTGCGTCTTTTTCACCGTGTTCAGTTATATTGTGTTCCTGCTTTTTAAGCGATCTGTTAAATTCATCCGCCGCCTGGATTGTTAAAGGCAAATTATTCTCATCCAATGTGGAGCGCATTTCCCTGGTAAAGGTTAATGTTTGATAGTTGTTTTTCACAGTGATACTTGACGTCTTTGATATTATTTCGATATAATATATCGAAACAGCGCCTAAAATGAGTACAACTATAAATAACAGGCCGAAGCCTAAAAGAAGTTTTTTTTTGATTTTCATGGCGGCAGAAATATTGATTAACCTTAACAATATTATGATCAGTCAAATATATGACAAAGCTTAATTAAAAAGCTTATTGACATGGTGCGAAAAAACCCCGAAGGTACCTACATGATAACGTACCATGATAAATGCGTGGCATATGCAATGAACGTCTGATGCGGCTGTTTCTCTTTTTAGATATCTGGTTTTTCCGTTATGATTTCCCGACTGTTAGACTTCATTTATTTTTATTATTTCTTTCGCCGGGTAAAAAGAATTTATTTCTATTTATCAGAATTTGTGATATCTGTTTTCTTTTAAAATAATTTTTTTAATTAATTGTTATCGTTATAAACTATATGTACATTTATAATAATCTAAAAATATCGCTGGTTATTTCACTCTTTGTTAGACATTAAACCTTATTCGCCATGGTCAAACTGTTTATTTCATATTCACATGAGGATGAAAGGCACCTTAAACAGCTGCGAACATTCCTGTCGGACAGAAATTGTCCTAATATCAAAATTTGGGAAGATGGCAAGATAGAGCCGGGAGTAGAATGGGATGCCGAAATCAAGAATCGACTGGAGGAGGCAGATATTGTCCTGCTTTTAATCACGCAAACTTTTTTGAATTCCAGGTATATCAATAATGTGGAACTGAATACCGCAATGGAAAATCTCAGCAAAAAAAAGACAAAGGTAATCCCTATTTTTGTAAAGGACTGTATGCTTGACCTTTATCCTCAAATCACCAAGCTTCAGGGACTGCCTGATAATAAACGATTTCTTTCCACCCTGGGTGATGCCGCGGACAAGGAATATGTACAGATCGTTAAAAAAATAAATGAGATTGCTGGTGAAATGTTGACAGATTTGCAGATTCGGCAGTCTATTGACTTGCAGGACGCGCAAAGCCCGGTGGCAAAAAATATCGAGATGCTTAGTGATAACCATAAGATCTTTCTTTCGGTTCCGGATTCTGTGGGTGGAAGAGAAAAACGCAAAGATTTCCTGTATGTAGCTATGGGCCGTAAAGAGTATGAGAACTGGCCATATGAGATTGTTCCGGGCGTTAAAGATTGGGAAAAGATTGAAAAGATGCCGGAGCCGGAAAAAGCTGACTGTTTGCTAAAACTGATAAAGGACTGTGCTTTTGCAATTCATATTTTGATGACTGCTGATGAGTTGGACGAAGGTTTCGATCTTTTGCAGTACAAGCTCGCCAGGGAATGCGAAGCGCAGGCTGCCTTTTTCCGTAACATCCTATGGTTGCCAGATGCAAGTGTCAGCGAGCATCTGGACGAGCGCTTAATGATGAACCCTACCATACTGGGAAACAATTTTGAGGCGGTTTTCCGGATGATCGAAGAAAAGAATACTGAAAAGGAAGCCTGGGTCAAACTGATGCGTCATGAATTTGCACCGCAAAAAAAGGTCTATATGTTCTATGATTTCGAAAAGGATCATAACAGCCTGTTGCGTATCAAGATCAAAAATCTGATTGAAACGGATAAACGAATCCTTATTAATTTCAGTATACCCGGCGTCCCATTAGAAAAGGATCGCGAGGAAGCACAGGAAAGCGAGGGTGTTTGCTTATATTATGGACAATCGAACCCGGAGTGGTTCGTTATCCACCAGTCCCTGCTGCTGGGTACCAAAGGTAAGCAACAAAAGATATTGTGTATAGATGATCCTGATATCGACCTGAAATATGATCGGGATGTCAGCAAGAATGCCTTTAATCATATCATTAAAGGCAACGATGGAATCGACTTTGAACTTCATGGTTTCATTAACGGGCTTTTCGCACCAACACCATGAATACGCCCAATGAATCAGCAAAGGTGTCCGAAAACAATGTGACATTGAACGATAACATGGCTTATCAGCTGGATGAATTCTATCTGGACTTACAGGAAGATGGTAATCATATCCGGCTGCTTAGTGCTGCTGAAATCAAAGAAAGTCCTTTTCCAGGCCTGCGCCCTTATCGTACATCCGAATTCCAGCTCTTTAAGGGCAGGGGCGGACAGGCCGAAGAGCTTATCAGGCGACTGCACAACAACAAATTCCTGGCGGTTATCGGAAGTTCGGGTACAGGTAAGTCTTCCCTGGTACGAGCGGGTCTGATCCCTCAGCTTTTCGGCGGTTACCTGCATGGTACCGGAAGCAGTTGGGATGTGGCCATCTGCCGGCCGGGTGCGGATCCTATTGAGAATCTTTCTATCGCATTGACCAGTATCCAAACCGGCTCCAGGAGCCGGGAAGTGATCGGGCCGGCTTTTGACGAGATACACCAGCGACTGCTAAAATCTATTTATGGCTTGCTGGATGTGGGCAGGTTGATTAACGCTGGCAGGGATTTAGGCGAAAAGAGAAACCTGTTAGTCATTATTGATCAGTTCGAGGAATTATTTCGGTTCACAACCAAGCGCGGCCTTGTGGGGGGGCAACAGGTACATTTTGTAAACCTGTTACTGAAAGCTGCCGCAACGGCAGAGGATCCTGTTTATGTAATCACTACTATGCGGTCTGAATTTCTTGGCGATTGTGTCCGTTTTCAGGGGCTGCCTGAAGCCATTAACAAGGGACAATATCTTGTACCTCAACTTGACCGGCCACAATTAAGAGAAGTGATAGAGAGCCCGCTTGCGCTGGCAGAAAAAACCATAGCTCCGGGGTTAATTGAGCTTTTGATCAATAAGATTGAAGAGAACAAGTTAAAAGATAACCTTGATCAGTTGCCTATCCTTCAGCACGCCTTAATGCGTACCTACCAGCAATCAAACGTGCACGGTAATGTAGAGGAGATCGTATATGAAGATTACAAAGCAGTCGGCGGTATGGAGGAATCCCTATCCCGGCATGCCAGCGATAAATTCAAGGAATTGGGTGACAATGATTCGGAAAAGCTATCTAAAAAACAGCTGATAGCAAAATATATTTTCCAGGCTCTTACCGATCAAAGTCGCGGCGGACAAAAAGGAGGGAGACGCCCGCTCCCGCTTCACCAGATTTATAAATTATGCAGTTCAATTGCTGCAAGCCCTGATGAAGTAAACGCTGTTATCGAACATTTCCGGTCAACAGACACTTCTTTCCTGATGCCACCGCCGTCCACGCCTTTAAGTCCGGATCTGGTTATCGATATCTCACATGAAAGCCTGATGCGAAACTGGGTTGAACTGCGGACCTGGATCAACGAGGAAACAGCGAACGGAAAGCTTTATGCCCGGCTTAATGAAAGAAGGGAGCTTTATGAACAAGACAACTCTGATGTTATAAAGGGCGTGTTATTGCGCGAACTGAAGGAGTTGCGGGAAAGAATCAACATTACAGCCGCCTGGGCTTCACGTTATCATCAAAATCCTCCGGAAGAAGACTCTGCAGAATCTTATCATGAAGCACAGAAGGAAAAAAACATGGCCTTTCTGGATTACAGCATACTGCAGGAGAACGCAGAGGCCGAAAGTCAGAAATTACAACTTGAAAAAGAAGTTCGTCAGCAGGAAAGGGAAAGGACCCGCAGGAAGGTGATGTTTGTGCTTTCGTCCGCGTTAATCTTAACACTGGCAGTTGCACTATGGGCCATTTACCAAAAGATGCGTGCGAACACCAGCCTGGTTAATGAGCGGAAAAGTTTGGCATTGGCACAGAAAGAAGAGATAGAAGCGGATAAATATTATGCAGAAGCCATGAAGGCTAACCAAAGTCTTGTCAAAAGTCAAATAGAACTTAAAAAGCAGGTAAGCCACAATGCCTTACTTGTCAAATCCCTACTAATAATTTCAGCGGAAGTTGCCAGCCAAAAAAAGGCAATCGAACTGCAATTGACAATTAATACGCTGCAAAAAGAACCCTTTTATCATATAAACGATTTAAGTGAAGTGACCAGGGATGAAATGCTAAAGGATGTTTTGAAAGGAAAACTGGAACGCTCCGGAACGGTGGATGTACAACGATACATTGACAAAAACAAACTTATGCTACTTAATAAAGCTGCCGTTGCATTCGACACCATACCCGTTAACGCAACCCTGGGGCTTAGAATTGCGGATACCTTGTGGCGCCTTCATTCAGAAAATATCTTTCTCCGTCAAATCATCGGAAGCATATTCGAAACAAACCTGTTTCCAGATAATACGCAATACTTGGGCGATGAGGAAAACCTCAAAATTTCACCGGCCGGACCTAATGACTTTTATCTCATGGGCAGCGATTCGCTGTATGCGTTGCATTATGATCCGAACGGCAACAAGATAGGCATGAACCATGCCTACCGCATAGCTCACGGCCCATTCGGCTGGCAGGCCTATTCGCTTGTGGGCAACAACAGTTATCTGGCACTTGACGGGGGAAAACTGATCAGCTGGGACCACGGAAGGGAATCTGTTTTAGACTCCATTCGTTCGCCAAACTATGCAATATTCACTACCGGCGGCAAGCAGCTTATAACCTCCTTCCAGGACACTATTAAGATATGGAACCTGGATAGTGCGAAAGGAGAGCCGGGCAGGGGCAAAATGAAGGCTCAAGTACTAACAACAAAGCGCTATGTCAAGGGCTTAACGGTATCGCCGGACGGAAAAAACCTATTGATTCAAACTTCGGAGTTTGATGAGGTTTGGGATATTAGCAGGAAAGTTAAGCTTACCAAAAGGAACAGCTATTACCTCAGGGGGACAAATTATGTCGGATTTACGCCAGAAAATAACCGGTTACTGATCGCCATGCCTGGTCATATTGCCCTCAGCAATTTTGAAGGTGACAGATTGGATGACATCAGCTGGTCGTTGCCCGGCAATAATTCAAATTTGGTTTACGAAACCTTAAGGATAGACAAAATGATTCTTTCTGCTGATTGGAAAAGAGTTATACTATTGTCATCCGGAGGCGCTTTTCTGATTGAGTCGGGTGCCGACTCCATTTTACATGCCGTATCAATGGGAAACCGGCTAAAGTCCAAATCTGCCAGGCAGTCGACTGATCAGACCGTAAAGGTAAAAAAGTTCACCAATGGGAGTACCGTTATAAAGGATGCGCAATTTGTAGGTAAATTATCCGCAGTGATGACTGATGAGCACGGGCAGATGAGCTTGTGGAACACCGTTTATGACTGGAAAGCAAACATTAACAAAAGCTTCAGCCGCCTTACGGGACTAACTAAAGTAACAGAGGATGAGCGGCTTGAACGTGGCCTGCTGACTTATGAAGCGGTAATGCGTTCGAATGACATTAGACTAGTCAGGAAATCCGCCTCCTTTTTTTTGAAGAAAGCCGAGGACGACTACAGGGCTATGACGATAGATAGCCTCCTCAAAGTCAAAGCCTTATTCAGGCGTGCTTTGGAGCTGGATCATAGCAACCGCCGCAGTATTGAACTGAGCCAGATGGCAGCGATCAACCAGGGAATGATCAATATGATGCCCGAAGTCAGCCTCTCGGCTTATAGTAAAAAAGCCGAACTTTCAACAGAGAACATACACCTTTACGAAGAATACCTGACCATTGTTCCAAACGAAATAGAAACGAAACGATTGCTTGCCTCTTCATATGGGTCGCTCGCATTTTACAAGATTTTCGCACGTGATAATGCCGGCGCAATTGTCGCTGCAAAGAAAGGGCTGGAACTGGATTCGGAGGCTACCTGGATTTACACCAATCTTGCACTGGCTAATCTGTTGCTGGGAAACTATCCGGAGGCAGAAAAATTGTACCTCAGCTATAAGGATGTTTTATATAACAACCAACCAATCAGGCTAAGCTTCCTGGATGACTTTGCAAAAATGGAAGAAACGGCAATTATCACAGGAAGAGAGCCGGAAGTGCTAAAGATCAAAGAATTCCTTAATAACAACCCATAAGCGTCAGGTTTTCAATTGTGCAAAGCCTGCCGCGTTTATACTGCCTTTATGGAACCGAACGACTTTCAAAATTATCTGGAAGACAGGTATCGCCATCAGATGGCGTACTACAAAACCACCGCTGCAAAAAATCAGCACCTATACAAAAATTTTCAGTGGACCCTGATAGTCCTGTCCCTATTGACTCCTGTATTTACTGCGTTGAAATTAGGCGGCAAGACGTCGCCCGGCGGAGAACTGGGTATTGATTGGACTATTCTAACTCTTGTCATCTCAAGTACGGTCGCTATTCTTACAACGGCGTTAAAAACCTTCAACTACCAGGAACTTTGGGTTACAGCCAGAACGACTTATGAAAAGTTGAAACCAGAGATCCATTATTACAACTTTGGCCTGGGCCCTTACGCCAATGCTAACGAAAATAAGGAAGCGTTGTTTGTTACACGCGTGGAGGCAATTTTAAGTATGGAACACGATTTGTGGCCGCCCGCAAAGATGCAGAATGAAAAAAAATAGATGGTAGCGCCTTTTTCCTCTCGGCTAAGAACGTTTGTTCAATTAGCTTAAGTTACAATATATTTATACCATGAAAGCTAAAATATTCTCCTACAAGGTGAAAGGCATAGTGCTGAAACCTTATAACGATACGCTAAAATTAAGTGCAGATTTTGATCGGAAAGAATTGCTGAATAAGATTAAGGAAATACTTAAAGAACAAAATTTTAAACTTGATGAACACTCACTGGATTACAAAATTATTGATAACCAGCTTTATGTTGAAGGCGTAGCAATAGAGCACCAGGAACCAAAATCTATTGGATTTATGACTGGAAAGTAGTTGTAAGATCACCTATTCCATTTTAGAAGTAACAGGGCTTATCCCAATCCCCATTGCTGTAAAATTGGATTGGTAAAAACTTTAATGGTATCTGCATCAAGCATTTTTTTGCGGGCTGCCCTCCATTTATCAGCGGCAGCGCCATACATCCTTGTTATTCTTTGCGGGGTCACTTCATTCACCTTCCCCCAATGGAAGGTAAAGGGAATTTGTTCATCTTCCAGCATTTTCCAAACCTGTGTGTAAAAGTTATAAGTCTTATCCGAGTAAGGCGCATCAAGCTCCATTACGCAGGTGTGCTCAAACCTGGTAAATCCCATAGTGGCTTTTGTTTGTTTTACAAATCTGAAAGCGAATATGCCTGTAAACGGACCGATGGTCTTGTTAATGTTCAGCATTAGCGCAACAACTTGTACCGCGTACTCAATAGGTATGCCAATAGCCGCACTCAGCAATTTGCCACGTAGCGCGGTATTGTTAAAGATCTCGCTCAGGGTACCAAATTGTTTGTCGAAAAGCGTAAGGCTGGCTGATATTACCGTATTAACCACAAAGGGGACTAATGCCGGTGCAGTTTCGCTCAGCGTACCGATAAAACAGGCAGCATCGTCGCCGGGGCCGATACCTGCCGCATTATCCACCGGCGGCTGATAATCAGGCCGAAATGGGCGTTTATACATCGTAGTTACATAAGCGCCTTTATCCATATCATAGGGATTGATGGTCACCGCAAAATGAAAAGGGCGTTCGTTACCATATGGCAAGCCAGCGTTGCTAAAGTCAAGTGTTTGCATGATCCCTTTTAATGAATCATCATAGGGCATACGCCTCATATAACTTTCGAGCAGAAACAATTCTTCAGTTTCTATCATCACCCCATGGATAATTCCAAAGCTCCCGAAACTTATCAGCGCTGCATTAAAAAGATCATCATCCTGTACCAATTCTGTTTGCAATCTTTCGATAAACGCAGCGGATACAATAGGTGCAGAGGCCCTTTCTAACCAAATATGCCTGTTTGGGCCGACAATAAGATGCAGGCCCACCACAAAGTCCTGTACTGCGCCAAAATCAAAAGCGGAACCATGTGCACCGGTGCCAACGCACCCGGCTATAGTTTGTCCGTTACTTGCCCCCGAAGTTTTCAAGGAAAGGTTTCTTTGCCTCAGATGTTTTCCGAGTTCCCATATACCATTTCCGCTTTGGGCAAAAAGTAAGTGCCGCGGATCACCCGGGTACAATACCGAAACACTGTTTGCGGTAATATCAAATACGGTATTAAGCGGTTTGGTATCCAGCATCACGCCATTGGCAACCGTTGCAATTTTTGTCCATGACCAGCCCGCTCCCAACGACCGCAACGGTGTTTGGGTATCTATGGCGTCCTTTATAAGGCTTTGGAAGCCCCTGGTGGCATCATTGTAGCTGTTTAATGCATCCAGGTTGTCCTCATTTCCCAACTCATACAGATCCTTAATATTCTCTACAAATGTTTCATGCCGGTTTTCCCAGGTCTTGTTGCCTGTTTTAATCACTTTCATCGTTTGCTGATTTTATAGGGTCCCAACTTTCTGACAAGGTTTGCCGCATTTCCATTCTAACCGGGTTGGGCTCCAAATACCCAGCGTGATAACCGTAATAACAGAATAGCCAAAATTATTTTTTACCGTTACTTCGGCTAGTCCATTTACATTTAAGGAGTCGCAAACAGGCGTAGTGACCCTCTTCGGACTTTGGACTAACCCCCAAAAAAAGAAATTAACATTCTGGTGAGCAACTTCCGAGCCTGGCTGCGCCCTGGTTGCAACTCTCGCAGTATAACAACTGCTGAATATTAGGGTAAGCAGCAATGCTGACAGGAGCTTTCTGCAAAGGCAATATAGCGTGTGATATTGCGATCTCATAATTTTGAAGGTTAATTGGTTATTGTACTTGCAAAACAGATAAGATAAAAATAAGATAATTAGTTTATTTTCAGAAAGGTAAAAATACTTTATTTGATGCGTGGTTTTACGTATTTGTTAATGTGCAGGAACAAGCTGTTTTGTCGGTAGCTGTTGTGAGTTAGGGATTGTATGGAATAAGTAGTAATCAGCATGAGGGGGTGGAATAATTTTTAAAAAAGAATATTTGTGTCACCCGATCTGAAACAGGATGTTTAAGGGCCGAACGAACAAGCATCCTGCCGCGACAATTACGGGCATAACATTGCGCAAACTTGCTATAACAAACAAAAAGAGGCTGTATCATTTGAATTTTGATACAGCCTCATGCCGTGCTTATCCCCAAAAGAAAAATCATTTAATTCCAAAAATGGCGAAGCTTCCTGAACACATCTGAAAAACAAATTAACAGGTAAAAAATTCGGTTCAGAAAAAATTAAATACCTATCTGCTTGTAAACCGCGATAATATCTTCATCGCCCAAAGCAGGTTCTGCATCTTGAAATGTTTGATATACAACCTCACCAAGCGGGGTTGAAAGGCCAATGTCCTTTGCAAGGCGCAGATCTTTCGCAATGTTGCTTAATGAAAACATAGCATTAAAGTTATTATTGACAATGGCTTCGCCTTTTATTTTAATGAATGGACTGCCTAACGCACTGTTATTTATGAGCGTCACCATGTCTGTATTTTTAATGCCGTTCTGTTGTGCAAAAACAACTGCCTCTGCCAATCCTTGAGCTTGTATGCCAAGTAAAGTATTAATAACCAGTTTTGCGGTGTTGCCGGCACCTGTGTCACCTACCAGC
>JAQNCM010000454.1 GCA_029237615.1 Mucilaginibacter sp. | reverse complement strand
AGAGTCTTGCCGTCCTTGACGCGATAGCCCGCACTGTCCTTCTGGTTCCACCCGGCTGCGTCGAGCAGGGCAGCGGCCTTCTTCGGGTCGTAGGAATAGAAGTCGGCGGCCTTCTGACTGTAGCCGGGAGTGGTCTGGCTCACACCGCCATTGCCCTCGTACGGGATGACGCCACGACCGATGGTCTGCACGATCTGTTTGCGATCCAGGCTGTAGGCGAAGGCCTGGCGCACCTTTTCATCGGTGAACGGGCCCTGGGCCGTGTTGAACGAAATCTGCTGTGGTCGGCCAGGGGTGACGTACTTGAGCAGCTGGTATTTCTGCCCGGCGAGGCCCTGCCAATCGATGGCGGGCACGTCGTAGATCGCGTTCGTCTCACCGGAACGCAGCGTCGCGACCCGAGTCGTGGGGTCGGGAATGAATTTCCAATCAATCGTGTCCACGTATGCGGCGCCGCTGTGCTTGGCGTTGGCTGGAGGCGAGGTGTAGTTCGCATTGCGCTTCAGGATGATGTCCTGGCCACGATTCCACTTCTGAACGATGAACGCGCCGGATCCGATGGGGGCCGTGCAGTTCTCCTCTTTGGACCTGGTCGTGAGCGCCTTCTGGGACTGGATCCCGAAATAGCTCTGCGTCAGGTTGTCCGCGAGGCGGGGGTATGGCTTCAGCAGGTTGATACGCACGGTGGTCTCGTCGATGGCCTCGGCCGACTTGTAATAGCCCTCGAGCCAGACCTTCGCGGTGCTGTTGCCGCCCTGGAGCCAATAGTCGAAGTTGTAGGCGACGGCGGCGGCATTCACTGGCGATCCGTCCGTGAACTTGACGCCCTTCTTGAGCGTGAACGTCCAACTCAGCTGGTCGTCGGCGGGCTTCCAGGACTGCGCCAGCCATGGGACCACCTTGTGGTTCTTGTCGAGCGACACGAGGTTGTCGATGACCTGGTACGAAAGGTATGCCTGCTCGATCCAGCCGCCGAAAACGCAAGCCGGCTCCTGCTGGTGGCCGTACACGATCGTGCCGCCAGACACGCGCTTCGCGTCAGCCGCGAGCGTTTGCGCTCCGCCTGCGCAGGCGGAGAGGACGAAGGCGACCGTGAGTCCGAGAGCGATCGACGAGACGGTGATGGACTTCTTGCGGGGCATGGACGTTGGGCTCCTCGAGATGCGGATTGCGTGCTGTGTCTCGTGGAACCGTAGATAGGGTGCGGCCCATGCGTCTCAGGAGCCGGTCACAGACGGTAAAAGAACGTCACATGACGAGATAGACGACTTCTCGTCCGTCCGCGTGATACAAAGGGGGCGTCGCGCGCCGTTCATCCCTCGTTCTGCGTGAGTAATTCGCGCGCGCGAGCCTTTCGCACGGTCGACCAGCCGTCGAGCGCCGGCCGGTATTCTGGCGGGCATGCGTGCTCCCACCGCTCGATCACCGCGATCTCCGCGCGGATGTCGCCGCGCCGGCGATAGAGAATGGCCGCCTGCTTGTAATAGCCGGGGGCCGGCTCCCGGCCCGTCACCCTGGCGTGCCGATCGGTCGCGTCGAGGATGCCGATCAAGAGTTCCAGTAGCTCGTCGTCCCGCTTCTCTCTTCGTAACCGGTCGAGCTCCGGAACCCAGTCGACGTAGTGGCGGCCCCTGAACTGAGCGGCTTCGTCTTCGGCACGCTGCGCTGCGTGGTCATCGGGTGTCCAGTCGACGGGTTGCTTCGCCGCGCGAGACTCCGGCGTCGATGCCGCAACCGGCTGGGAATGTCGTCCCGGTTCTGCGCCGGCCGGAGCCGTCGCCCCGGGCTTGCTCTTGAATCTGTCGAAGAATCCCATGCGCTTGATCGTCGCACAGCAGTGATGTGCTTCGCATCTCGGGCATATTCCGAGGCATCCGACCGGTGGAGTGCGATGTCTGCGCACCTACGTGACCTCTGCCCCGGTTCGACATGACGCTGAGGTAACAAACGGCCGCGGTTGGCGCCAGTATCGCGGCGTATTAACCGGCATCTGCGCATCGCTGTCAAGCCCCTTTTATTCCCGCGCCGTTGTTTTAGCCTTTCCACAGGTGTCGTGAGCGAGACGAGACGGTCTCGGTTTGGAAGGCACGCTCCGCGGCGCGAGGAGGCGAACTCTGTAGCAACTTATGTGGGATAGCGGCACGGTTTTGCTGCCATTTTTGCAGGGCGAATGTCAACCCCCTCGCAGGGGGATATTGGGTCCAATAGGTTGGTTGTAACCACTTTGGGGGTCACAAATGAGTATCACCGCATACGAAGTCTCTGAAGGAAACAGTGTTGAAGGACGTGGAGGCGCGCAGGTATCGACCGATCCGCTCCGCGACTACCTGCAGCGGATCGGGCGTACGCCGCTCCTGACGGCCGACGAGGAGGTATCCCTCGCTCGTCGCATCGAGATCGGCGTTCTGGCCGGAGAGCAGATCGCGCGTGAGCCGGAGCTCGACCAGAAGCTCAAGCGCGAGTTGCAGTGGCTCGTGCGCGATGGAGATCGCGCCTACGACACCTTCATCTGCGCCAATCTGCGACTCGTCGTGAGCATCGCGAAGCGCTATGCGGGCCGAGGTCTTCCCATCATGGACGTCATCCAGGAGGGCAACCTCGGGTTGGTGCGCGCGGTCGAAAAGTTCGACTACACGATTGGGAACAAGTTCTCCACTTACGCGACTTGGTGGATCCGGCAGTCGATTCTGCGAGGGATCGCCGACTCGAGCCGTCTCATCCGGATCCCGGTTCACACCGTAGAGAAGATGGACAAGCTCGACCGTGTCCGACGCGACCTCGGTGCCGAACTCGGGCGTACCCCGACGGTGGCCGAAGTGGCGGATGCCGCGCAGGTGAGCGTCGAGGAGGTACTCCGGCTCGAGCGAACCGATCACGACACCATTTCGCTGGGTATCCCCATCGGTGACGACGGAAGCACGGAGCTGGGCGACCTGATCGAAGACGCCGACATCCCCGAGCCATTCGAGAGCGTGGAGCTGGGTATGCGGCACGACGACATCCGACGTCGACTGGATGCCCTTCCGCCTCGCGATGCGACGGTCATCCGCCTGAGATTCGGCCTCGAGGGCCGGCAGGCCTTGACGCTCGACGAGGTCGGGGAACTGTATGGGATCACGCGCGAGCGCGTGCGGCAACTCGAGACGCGGAGTCTCAAACGACTTCGCAGCGCAGACCTCAAGTCCTATCTGGCCTGACCGCCAGATGGCGAGCGCCACTCGTCAACGGCCAGCTCGTCGGGCCTATTCGGTCAGGCCG
>JAQNCM010000066.1 GCA_029237615.1 Mucilaginibacter sp. | reverse complement strand
CGGCACAAAAAGCGATAACAGAATCCTTTGGAAAAGAGCCAATACCAACCCGTGGCGGTGGCAGCATACCTATAGTTGCTTTGTTTGAAGCAGAATTGGGTATTAAAACAGTATTGATGGGCTTTGGACTGGATAGTGATGCACTGCATTCGCCTAACGAAAAATATGATATATTTAATTATTACAAGGGCATTGAAACCATTCCGCTGTTTCATAAGTACTTTGCAGAGTTGAGTGAAAAGTAATAAAGATTGTCTGAATCAGAATTTAATGAATTTTTAAATTAGCAGAATGTTTAGCTAATGTCTTGAAAATTCCAAAATTCTGTAAATTCTGATTCAGACAATAAATTTCTCACATCCTTCCAAAAATAACTCATCCGCATCTGCTCCGATACCTGGCGTATCAGCTATGTTTAATTTATACCCGTCATAAGTAACACCACCTATGCATGGATCTTGCAAATGCCCGAGCATGCAGGTATCCATATCATAAAATTGAACATTAGAACTGGCATATACAAAATGCAGTTTGGAACTTAAAGCAATGCGGCTTTCCAGCATACCTCCCATCATACAGGCAATGCCTCTTTCTGCAGCAAGATCATGAATTTGCTTTGCTTCAAATATTCCGCCGGATTTTGCCATTTTTATGTTGATATAATGGCATGAGCCGCTGTTGATCTGTTTACGGGCATCGTGGTGGTTGTATACGCTTTCATCAGCCATTATTTTTATGGGCGAATGCTGCATTAGTGCCGGCAGGTGATCATCATACCAGGTGCGCATAGGTTGTTCACAAAATTCGATGTCGTATTTTCCCATTGCTTTTAAGGCGTAAACCGCATCGTCATAACTCCATCCCTGGTTAGCATCAATCCGTATTTTCATTTCACTGCCCGCAACTTCACGAATCTGTTTAACCCGTTCAACATCTTCAATTGCGTTTTTACCTAATTTTACTTTCAGGATATTTGCACCGGATTGTTTAAATGCCACAGCCTTTTCAGCCATTATTTCCGGCGATGCTATCCCGATAGTTATATCCGATTCGATAATTCGTTTTTCGCCACCTAAAAATCTATACAATGGTAATTCAGCATGTTTAGCAGCGATGTCATATAATGCCATGTCAAAAGCGCTCTTTATTGTAGTGTTTCCGGCAGTGAAAGCATGCAGCTGTGATAAACGGCCCTGTATGTCCAATGCATCCTTCCCAATCCACAATTTGGCGAATTGGCGCGCCATAACTAAACAGGTATCCTGCGTTTCTCCAACTATCGCCGGAAAAGCCGAGCACTCTCCTACTCCATAAAAACCGGCATCGGTATGCACTCTTATAAATACGTTTTGAGCATGATCCATCGTTCCGGTGGCGATGGTAAATGGCTCCATGGGAATACTGAAACGGTAAATGTCTATTTTGGCGATCAGGAATTGAGTCATACGCGAAGATAGTGATTAGCGGCATGAGGCGATGGTTTTTTGAAAAACTAACCCGGAAGCTCCTTCTTCTTTATACATTCGTTACTTTCGGACTCTTTAAAATATTAATTTCCCCATCATACAAAAATTTCACACAATAGCATTATATTTGCTGTACTTCTAAGTAAAACTCAACTTTAGCCTCTAATTCCCGGTATCGGCGGAAAAATGTCTGTGCTAATTTTAAACTTCCGTTAAACTAAATACATAGCTAATAAAACTATGCCTGAAAATTTTGATTATAACTCAACCCGAAATAAACTTATACTTTCGGAATATGGCCGTAACGTACAGAACATGGTCAAGTATATTGTTGCATTGCCAACAAAAGAAGAACGCAACCGTTATGCGCAGGTTGTTATTGACCTGATGGGTTTTTTGAACCCGCATTTACGCGATGTTGCCGACTTTAAACACAAACTATGGGATCACCTGCACATTATTTCTGATTTTCAGATTGATGTTGATTCGCCATATCCAAAACCTTCACCAGAGGCTATCCATATGAAGCCTGAGCCTTTAAGATATCCACATCAGCGTATTAAATACAAACATTATGGTAAAACCATCGAACTGATGATTGAAAAGGCCAAAAGTATTGACGATCCTGATCGTAAACGTCATATGGTGCAGGCCATTGCCAATTTTATGAAAATGGCTTATGTACAGTGGAACAAAGACTCTGTCACCGATGAAAGCATACTATCTGATTTATTTGCCTTATCCGGCGGTCAGCTAAAGCTGGAAGAGAATATCAACCTTAACCGCGTTGAATATCGCCCTAACACCCATACAAACAATAACCAGAATAATCGGGGCCGTACAAACAACAACCAAAATAACCGCGGACGCACCAATAACAACAATAACCCCCGAAATAACAATCAAAATCGCAACCGTAATACTGGCGGTTCTAAAAAGTATTAATAATTTAGCCGGCAATTCCATTGACCATCTCGAATGGAATTTAATGGATTTGTTTATAATTGTTAATAAAAGCCAGGGACTATGAGCAGTTGCCCATGGACAAATAACCAGTTACCTACTTATGACCAACGCATTTGAAATATATGGCGGTACACCGCTAAAAGGCGAAATTATACCCCAGGGAGCAAAGAACGAGGCTTTGCAAATTCTTTCGGCAGTTCTTTTAACCAGTCAAAAAATAACTGTCAGCAATATCCCTGATATAAAAGATGTAAATAAACTGATAGAATTATTAGGAGATATGGGTGTAGCGGTAGAAAAACTTGCACCTGACACCTATAGTTTTGAAGCAAAAAATATAGATCTTGATTTTTTCCTTTCGGATGCCTTTAAACAAAAAGGAGGCAGCTTAAGAGGTTCTATCATGATCGTTGGCCCACTTTTAGCACGTTTTGGCAAGGCATCTATCCCAAAGCCGGGTGGCGACAAAATTGGCCGTCGTCGTTTGGATACACACTTCCTTGGTTTTGAAAAGCTTGGGGCAAAATTTAATTACGATCCTTCTAACGGCTTTTTTAATGTGGATGCTTCCAATTTAAAAGGCACTTACATATTGCTGGACGAGGCATCGGTTACAGGAACCGCCAATATAGTAATGGCTGCCGTGCTGGCAAAAGGAACAACTACAATTTATAATGCGGCTTGTGAACCTTATTTACAGCAATTGTGTAAAATGCTTAACCGCATGGGCGCGAAAATAAGTGGTATTGGCTCTAACCTGTTAACTATTGACGGTGTTACAGAATTAGGCGGAACAGAACACCGTTTACTACCTGATATGATTGAGATCGGCTCATTCATCGGCCTGGCTGCCATGACTGAATCTGAGATCACCATTAAAGACGTTCATTACCAGGAACTGGGCATGATACCGGACGTTTTTAGGCGCTTAGGTATTAAGTTAGAGTTGAGGGGCGACGATATTTATATCCCGGCACAAAAACATTATGAAATAGAGACATTTATTGATGGCTCCATCATGACTATTGCCGATGCTCCCTGGCCCGGCTTTACACCCGATTTGCTGAGCATTTGTCTTGTGGTGGCTATACAAGCTAAAGGTTCGGTATTAATTCACCAGAAAATGTTTGAGAGCAGGTTATTTTTTGTTGATAAATTGCTGGATATGGGCGCCCAAATCATTCTGTGCGATCCACACCGCGCCACCGTTATCGGGCTGGATAAACAGGTTCAATTACGCGGCATATCCATGACATCGCCTGACATACGTGCCGGCGTGTCGCTGCTTATAGCTGCTTTATCGGCAAAAGGCAAATCAACCATTTATAACATTGAACAGATAGAACGCGGATACCAGCATATAGACCAGCGCCTCATAGCGCTTGGAGCCAATATCAAGAGAATTTAAGCTTAAAGCGAAAAGCAGAAAGCGAAAAGCTAGGAGCTTATTTGCAGTTGCCTGCTTAAAAGCTTTCTGCTTTGGTCTTTAAGCTTTCTGCTTATATTTGCTACCTTTATCAGCAAACCTGATGTAAAATGCCTTATAAAAACCGAAGGTCAACCTACTCGAGCTTTATTTTGATCTTTGTATTTATTAAAATTGGTTTTAATTTATTAGCCATAAGCCATTTCGGTTTTCACCGGGATGAACTTTTACACCTGGTACTTGCCGACCATTTGGATTGGGGCTACAAAGAAGTGCCACCTCTTATCGGCTTACTGGCCAAAGCTACCACGGTTATTTTCGGCGATTCCGTTTTTGCTGCAAGGATATTTCCTACTATTTGCAGCGGATTAATAGTTTGGCTTACCGGTTTAATTACGGTTGAACTGGGCGGTAAAAAATTTGCTATTGCGTTGGCTTGCTTGGCCCTGATATTTTCTCCTGCTTTTGTAGCAAGCGGCTATCTTTTTCAACCGGTAGTATTCGACCAGTTTTGGTGGGTGTTGGCAGTTTGGCTGCTTACAAAATATTGCAATACGTCATCTGTTAAGTATTTATATCTTTTGGGAATTGCGGTTGGACTTGGCTTATTAACCAAGTACTCCATGGTTTTTTTTACCTCCGCATTGATTTTTGGCATTATTATCAGCAAACAACGCAAAATGTTGTTAAACAGGCATATTATAGGGGCCGCCCTCCTTGCGTTGCTGATATTTTCACCAAACCTGGTATGGCAGATAACGCATCATTTTCCGGTTGTCACCCATATGAGAACACTCCAGGAAAAGCAGCTGGATTTTATACGACCATCTGATTTCATTAAGCAGGAACTTATGGTTAACGGTACCGCCCTGTTTGTATGGCTTACCGGTTTTATATTTTTATTATTCTCCTTCCGGCTGCATAAATTCCAGTTCCTGGCCATTGCGTTTGTTTTGATATTCACATTTCTACTGGTAATGAATGGCAAAAACTATTATTTGTTTGGCGCTTATCCCATGCTGTTTGCAGCCGGCGGCTTTGGCTTTGAACGATGGTTAAAAACAAGCGGATATGTGTTACGCGGCTTAACAATAGCCCTGTTTACCGTACCGAATCTTCTTTTATTTCCGATGGTGTTGCCTGTTTTGCCTTTAAACTCAACGCTCGCATTTTTTAAATTTGCACACAATAACCTTAGCTTTCTGCAATTTGCAGTTACCTGGGAAGACCACAAAGTACACCCTACTACCCAGGATTATGGTGACATGCTGGGCTGGGATGAGATGACCGCAAAAGTAGCTAAAGCATGGAATCAGCTTACGCCGGAACAACAAAAACACACCCAGATTTATGCTGATAATTATGGCGAAGCCGGAGCTATCCATCATTTTGGCAAACAATACCATTTACCCGATGTAATATCGCTTAACAGCAGCTTTACCCTTTGGGCACCCGATAACCTTGACGGGCAATATATTATTTATGTAGATGACCAGGGCGGCGGCAATGTCAAAAAATTTGCATCCCATCTTGAAAGCTACCGTAAAATAGGCGAAGTGGACAATCCCCTTGCGATGGAAAAAGGAACCGCGATTTTTTTACTGGTTCATCCTCAACCAATATTTAATGAAGGCTATAAAAAGGAACTTGCTGAGAAAAGGTTGCAGTAATTTTTTTTGAAAGTTGGGAGATTTGAAGGGTTGAAAATTAGCCAGCCTTTGATCAACAAAGACTTAGTTTAAAAAACTTCGTAAGTCTAATGCGTTTAAATCTTTCACCCTTACCTTTTTCCTTTAAACTTTATCTAAGCCGAAATCGCATTGATTATGTCATACTGTGTAATGATCTCTATCTCTCCCTCACTTTCAACAAGCACGGCAATATTATCCTTATTGATCATGGCAGATATTTTGTCGATTGATGTATTCAGGTCAACAAAAGGAAAAGGGCCGGTTGTGATATTCTTTATTGGCTGAGATTTTATAGAAGGGTTTTCAATCAATGAATTCAAGATATCACTTTCGGTTATTTTACCAATTACCATGCCCTTTTGTGTAACCGGGATTTGCGAAATATTGAGCGACTTAATGGTGTTTATCGCTTCCAGCACCGTGGCCTCGCAATCAATAGTAACTATTTGCTGATTTTCTTTCTGTTGAATAATGTGGCGGGCGGTTAACTTTTCGTCTTTTAAAAATCCGCGATCACGCAACCAGTCGTCGTTATACATTTTACCCATATAACGTGAGCCGTGATCCGGGAAAATAATTACCACTACGTCGCCTTTTTTAAACTTATCCTTCATCTGCAATACCCCCGCTACAGCTGACCCGGTTGAGTTGCCTGCAAAAATTCCTTCTTTACGGGCAATTTCACGGGTCATTAAAGCTGCGTCCTTATCCGTTACCTTTTCAAAATGATCAATCAGGCTAAAATCAACATTTGCCGGCAAAAAATCCTCGCCAATTCCCTCTGTGATATAGGGATAGACTTCATTTTTATCAAAAATGCCTGTTTCTTTATATTTTTTGAATACAGACCCGTAGGTATCTATACCTAATATCTGTATAGCGGGGTTCTTCTCCTTCAGGTATTTTGCTGTGCCCGAGATAGTTCCACCGGTGCCCACCCCAACTACCAGGTGAGTGATCTTACCTTCCGTTTGTTCCCATATCTCAGGTCCTGTTTGCTCATAATGCGCCTCGGAATTGGACAGGTTATCATATTGGTTCGGTTTCCATGAATTGGGTACTTCACGCTCCAGCCGGGATGAAACAGAATAATAAGAACGCGGATCTTCGGGGTCAACATTAGTAGGACAAACAATTACTTCTGCTCCAAAAGCACGCAGGGCATCAAATTTTTCCTTTGATTGTTTATCGGTACTGGTAAAAATACATTTGTAACCTTTTATAACAGCAGCAATAGCCAAACCCATACCTGTATTGCCCGATGTACCCTCTATAATAGTTCCTCCGGGCTTAAGCTTGCCGCTTTTTTCCGCATCTTCAATCATCTTAAGGGCCATACGATCCTTAATTGAATTACCCGGATTGGTGGTTTCAATTTTAGCCAGCACCGTTGCCTCGATGTCTTTGGTTACCTTATTTAATTTCACCATCGGCGTATTGCCTATGGTTTCCAATATATTGTTGTACCACATGACTCAAAATTACCTATCTTAATTGATATATCCTCAATGTATGTTGATTAAGTGAATTGTTGATTAGGTTGATTGAGGTTGTTAAAAAATCAAATGCTTAACCGTTAGCCCGTTATTGATTAATTGTTTTAACGATTCGATACCAATTTTTAAATGAGTTTCAACATATTGATCGGTTACCGCTGAGTCGCTTTCAGCGGTTTTTACACCTTCAGGAATCATGGGTTGGTCTGATACCAGTAACAAGGCACCCGCAGGTATTTTATTGGCGAAGGCAGTGGTAAATATCGTTGCTGTTTCCATATCAATTGCCATGGCTCTTAGTTCCTTAAGGTATTTTTTAAATTCTTTATCGTGCTCCCAAACACGGCGGTTGGTGGTATAACAGGTCCCTGTCCAGTAATCACGCCCAAAATCACGGATGGTGGTCGATATCGCTTTTTGAAGTGCAAATGCCGGCAATGCGGGTACCTCAGCCGGCAGATAGTCATTGGATGTACCTTCCCCTCTTATTCCGGCTATAGGCAGTATCAGGTCCCCTACTTTATTTTTCTTTTTCAAGCCGCCGCATTTTCCCAAAAAAATCACTGCCTTAGGATGTACTGCTGTAAGCAGATCCATTATAGTGGCGGCAACGGAACTGCCCATTCCAAAATTTATAATAGTTATGCCGTTGGCGGTTACGCTCTGCATAGGTTTATCAACTCCCAATATAGGCGCGTCTTCATTCCACTGCGAAAAAAGGTGGATGTACTTAGAAAAGTTGGTAAGGATAATATATTCGCCAAAGTCAGGCAATGTGCGGCCGGTATACCGGGGAAGCCAGTTGCTTACAATTGCCTCTTTTGTTTTTAAGCCCGAGGCCACAGGACTATTTACTTCCTTCACTTTTTTCACCTTCGTTACGGGCTGCTCTTCTTTTTTTATTTCCAGGTGTTCATTCATTGTACGGTATCTTAGATTATTCTACAAAATCCCTTTGAGGGAAGGCAATATACAGCAAACCCCGGCCTTAGCCAGGGTTTATCATTAAAACAAATATATTACGCGGCTTTGTGTTAATTGTTAAGCCACCTTTAATTTTTTAAGGTCTGACTTTTCAAACTTCTCGTGGGCATAATCCAACGTTACTGTTAAGCGTTTCACTTCTTTTTTAGACGGGAACTCAAACATCGCATCAATCATGATCGCTTCACATATAGAACGCAGTCCACGGGCACCTAATTTAAACTCTACTGCCTTATCAACAATAAAATCAAGCACCTCGTTTTCAAACTCCAACTTCACACCTTCATATTCAAACAATTTTTTATATTGTTTAAGCAGAGAGTTTTTGGGTTCGGTTAAAATATTATGTAACGCTTCCCTGTCTAACGGATTCAAATAAGTAAGTACCGGCAAGCGCCCGATTAATTCAGGGATTAGTCCGAATGATTTTAAATCCTGCGGGGTAATGTACTTATATAGATTCTTAAGGTCCACCTCACCATCATCGCGCTTCATTTTATAACCAACTGTTTGCGTGCGTAAACGGTTTGCTATCTTTCTTTCAATCCCATCAAAAGCGCCGCCACATATAAACAGGATATTATTGGTGTTAACGGTGATCATCTTTTGATCAGGGTGTTTACGTCCTCCTTGCGGCGGCACGTTCACCATGGTACCTTCCAGTATCTTAAGCAAAGCCTGTTGTACACCTTCACCGGATACGTCACGGGTAATAGAAGCGTTATCGCTTTTACGGGCTATTTTATCTACCTCATCAATATAAACGATGCCCCGTTCGGCCGTGGCTACGTCGTAATCAGCAGATTGCAGCAGCCGGGTAAGGATACTTTCAACGTCTTCGCCTACATAACCGGCTTCGGTCAATACCGTGGCATCACAAATACAAAAGGGAACATTTAAGATCTTGGCGAGGGTTTTTGCCAATAAAGTTTTCCCGGTACCGGTTTCCCCCACCATAATGATGTTTGATTTTTCAATCTCAACTTCATCCTTATCTATCCGCTGATTTAAACGTTTGTAGTGGTTGTATACCGCTACTGCCAATATCTTTTTTGCATCATCCTGGCCTATTACATACTGGTCAAGATGGCCCTTTATTTCGGCTGGTTTTAATATAGCAGGTACAGAGGGTGATGATTTTACTTTTCGTACCTTTAATTCTTCGGCTAATATTTCGTTTGCCTGGTTAACACACTTATCGCAGATATGTGCGTCAAGCCCCGCAATCAGCATCAGGGAATCCTGTTTACCGGCTCCGCAAAACGAACACCTGATTTCCTTGCTGTTTTTATTCATTTGATTTATTTTTGGTTACCAAAATTAACTAATTGTAAGCAAATTAAAAAGCCTGGGGGTACAAAAGCAGCTTATGCTTTCAGGATGATCTCAGGCTTAACGGATTTTCCGTTTAATTTGTTTACTTTTTCGGATTATTTCCGCGTAATATTTCATCAACCATACCAAATTCTTTTGCTTCTTCAGCAATCATCCAATGGTCACGGTCTGATGCGTCCCAAACTCTTTCAAAAGTTGCACCGCTGTGATCAGCAATGATCTGGTACAATTCTTTTTTCAGTTTTGTAATTTCGTGATACGTAATTTCGATATCTGATTGTTGCCCCTGCGCACCTCCCGATGGCTGGTGGATCATCACCCTTGCATGCGGCAAGGCGGCCCTTTTACCGTTTGTACCGGCACATAACAAAACTGCGGCCATAGAGGCGGCCATCCCTGTACAAATTGTAGCAACATCATTTGATATAAATTGCATTGTATCGTAAATTCCTAAACCAGCATAAACGGAGCCTCCAGGAGAGTTGATATAGATCTGAATATCGCGTTTAGCATCGGCTGATTGCAAGAAAAGCAATTGGGCCTGAATAATGTTTGCAATATTTTCATAAATCGCATCTCCTAAAAATATAATGCGATCCATCATAAGGCGTGAAAACACATCCATTTGCGCTACGTTAAGCTGGCGTTCTTCAATTATATAAGGCGTCATCCCGGTAGGAAGCGTGCTGCGGTCAACACCTGCTATAAATTTATCTACATAAATGCTGTTGATGCGGTGATGCTTAACAGCATATTTTCTAAATTCATTTTTATCGATATTACTCATGGTTTTTTTGTTTAGATGCGGTTTTAATCGCGATAAATATAGTTGATACTTAAATACATTTCAAACGGGAAAGTTTGTTCAAGGTAAATTTATTTTGTGAAGTCAGAAAGCACGAATGTAAACTATTAGTCTTAAAACAAAAAGCCCGAAAGTAAAAGGTCATCTTTTATCTTTCGGACTTTTGGTCTTAGGTCTTTCGGACTAACTATGCAGTAAGCAAGTTATTAAACTCTGTATTTAGAATTTCTTTCTGTTCTAAAGTAACTGCATCCTTAATATAATCGAATACCCGCAATGCTTTTACCTCTTCAAATATCTTGTTGGCATTTTCTTTATTCTGTAAATATTGTACCGTGTATTGCCCTAATTGCTCATCGCTTAAAGGTTGAGGACTGTACATTCTAAACTGCTGGTCTAAACGTTGTTTTGCAAGTTCAAAAACTTCATCATATTGTATGTTGATGTTGTTTTCTTTTATAATCTTGTTTTCAATCAGCGTCCATTTCAGGTTTTGGGCAAAATCATTATAACCTCCGGCCAACTCTTCGGCTGTCAGTTTTTCATTGGTTGCTTTTAACCAGCGTTTTAAAAATTCATCAGGTAGCTCAAAATTAACCTTGCTTAAACTGTATTTATAAATATCATCCTGCAATTTGCGTTCAGCATCCTGCATCATCATACTTTCCAGCTCAGCGGTGATCCGGGCTCTGAATTCCTCTTCGTTAGTTACTGTACCTTCACCAAATAATTTGTCAAAGAACTCCTGGTTCAGGTCGCCTTCCTCTAAACGGTTAACGTTTTTTACAGTTAAACGGAAATTCGACCTTAAATCAGCTGCTATTTCTTCGTCAATCTTCAATAAGCCCGCAACCTTAGCCGCATCGTTATCAAAAGCTTTCTGAATATCCAGCACAACTACATCGTCCTTTTTCAGCCCTATCAATGATGCTTTAATAGTTTCATCTTTAATTTGGTCTAAACGAACAGATGCCGTATTGGTAATGCCATCCTCAAAAACAGAACCATCCGGCGAAAGCTGCACCAATTCGGAATAAAGCACATCATCGTCTGCCGATACGTCAGGATTTGTCATTTTGCCATAGCTTTTACGGATGTTCTTTATCCGTGATGCTAATGTTTCATCGTCCACTTTGATGATATATTGAGTCAACTTATCATCTTTAGAAAATTCA
Organism: Mucilaginibacter sp.; assembly: GCA_029237615.1. Lineage (GTDB taxonomy): Bacteria > Bacteroidota > Bacteroidia > Sphingobacteriales > Sphingobacteriaceae > Mucilaginibacter. The sequence continues at coordinate 289 of JAQNCM010000066.1, read as the reverse complement.
ATATTAAAAGCCGGAGCTAAGCCAACTTCATAATTGAATTCAAAATTATCGGCAAAATCCCAGTTATATTCCTTTGCCCCATCAATTTTTGGCAAAGGCTGACCTAATACTTCCAGCTGCTCTTCTTCCAAATATTTATTCAACGTATCCGAAAGCAAGTTATTGATCTCGTCAACCAAAATACTTTTTCCGTACATCCTTTTTATGTGTGATGCAGGTACCATACCCGGGCGAAACCCTGGTATTTTAGCTTTTTTTGCCTGATCTTTAATCGCTTTGTCAACGCGTG
>JAQNCM010000661.1 GCA_029237615.1 Mucilaginibacter sp. | reverse complement strand
CTTGGACATTTCATCATTCAATGTATATCTAATAATTTCATCAGCATTGAAAGTATCAACATTCTGGTCATACATACCTCCAGAAACATTAAAAGCAACATTGGTTCCAACACCCCCTTCAGCTTTCTTGGTATCAGATTTAATACGCCAACCTCTAACATCGGTTATATCATCTATCGCTACAACCGCTTCAATAACTCGCTCAGGTTGAATATATGTCCATTTCTTATTCTTTTTCTTAGGTCTAAAGTAGAATACATCACCATACTTAATCAATCCTCGTACTAGGTTGTATAATCTAACGTCCCATGATTGTAATTTACACCATGTTTTCAAGGCTGCTTGTACCGTTACTACAACATTAGAAGGGACTCGTTGTTCATTATCAGCAGTGATTAATAATTGTAAGGGGAGTTCTGTTTTGGGATTGTTACCTGTCATTTCTTCGGCAATAACATCGAGCGCTCTAGATACATCAATGTCTTGATCCATAGATTCATATTCACGATAGCGTTGAGCCCTATCAGCCGATCCTTGTACTACACGGTTATACCACGTGTAATTACCATATAACCCATTAGCTCCCGACACATCGTGGCTATCCGATATATCAACATTAGGAGATTTCGGAGTTATTATTTTATAAAAACGTTTAATTGCCATAATTTATAATTATTAGTATAGATTCTGTTTAACTGTTATTATTTATTGTAAATTATTTTATCAGTCGTTTAAGTGTTCAAGTTGTGTAATTCTTGAAATGTGTACCTTCCTTTCCATGGCTTGTTGAGTCATGAAATCGATATTCTCTTTATGAATTGTGTCAGTGAGACTTAACTGTTTTTGGGCCGTGTCATAGATGTCATTTAATTGTTGGGTAATTTTAGTTAATAATTCCCCGGCTGTATCCCCTTGTGGAGATGCGGCACTCTCAGTGATAGGATTTTCACCTGCGGTGCCTTGTGCAGTGGAAGGTGATGATGAAAATGCATTGAATGCTTTATCGACTAGATAGCCGCCCAGTAACCCACCACCTACCGCCCCCAATGGCCCAGCCGCAGAACCTAACACCCCACCTACCGCTCTTCCCAGCAACATAGCTAAAGCTCTTTTGGCTATAAGTTGTCCAATAATACCTCCAACTGCGCCACCGGCAATGCCACTCTTACTGCCACCGCTTACGAAGCCGCCAAGTCCTGCACCACCCAATCCAGCCAAACCGCCTGCTATTGCTCCACCACCAATCCCACCTAAGCCGCCCAACCCACCGGGTGCAGCGGCACCCGCGCCGGGCATCGCTTTACCGAGTAATCTTAAGGCCATCCAACTACTTCCAATTGATAATGCATCTTTACCAGCGCCCAATATCGCTCCACCAGCTTGACCTAATGGATTTTTAGAAGCACCAGTTAGAAATGATTGAAACTTTAGAACCCAATCATTCATTGTTGAGCCAAAAAGTTGAAATTGATTATTTACATCAAATATGGATTTAATCAACTGATCATTTGCGCCTGTCAACATATCTTGTTGTTGAGTAGTTGCTTTTTCATTTCCCGTTAACCCGTGTGTTTTTGCCGCAGCCATTATGGATTCATTGGGATTAATCATGCCGGCCATTCCACCCATTAGTCCTGTGTTTATTTGTTGGCGAGTATTAAATAATGCCAGCTCTAACCCACCACCCCGTGCACCCAAATCATTTTGAATATCACGAGAACCTCCAGTCATTTTTTGCGGCAATGTAGCAGCATAATATGCTTGAAGATCTTCCTTAGTTTTAAATTTAGATGCGCCTGTTTCACCATTTCCGAAATCGAGCTTTTTGAATTGCGCAGTATTGAAAACTGAAGGCAATGAATCCGAGCCACCTCTAGCTCTTATATCGTTTAAAGCAATATCACCCTTTGAAAAAGTTCCAGGTCTATATTGATTAATTAAATTTTCTTCCAATCTTGTACCAACCTGCGCCTTGACCATATCACCAATGCCTTGATATTTTGATTGTTGATTGATATCGAGAATTGATTTCAAGTACTCTTTACTATAATTTGTGGCAGTTAATATTCTGGTGAAAATATCTATTTGCTTGGCTTGATTGTTGTATCCATTTGCCCGTGACATATCAACAAATGCAGGGCTTTTTGATAAATCGCTAACCATGTCATTAAATTCATCGAATGACATATTAGATTTTTGCATTGTGAGATAAAGATCGTTTGCGGCCTTAGCAGCATCTTTAGCAGGTGCTCCCATGCTGATCATGGAATCCATCGTTTTTCCTAAATATTTAAGATTAGCTTCACCCGTTAAACCAGTAGTCTGTCTAATAGATTTCTGCATCTCTGCTATTTGGCCATTTTCTACAGGTGCTAAGGCTTTTCCCCCACCCATTGATCGTAGATTGATACGATTTCTACCTACAAATTCTGATAATTCAGATTGTGATACGCCCATATTTCCAGATATTATTTTTGCATAACTAGAAGTCCCAACGGCATTTTGAGCTTGAGATACCAAATCTTTAAATATTACCCGACCTGAAGTTAATAAAATCGTCTTCAAGTCCCCCATTAATCCCTTCCACGATTTTGATATCTGCTCATGTAAATCTTTCTGCGATTTACCATAATTCGTATTATAGTCTTCAGTAACTTTGGTTATAACATCAAAATTTTGACCAACTTTATCTAACACGGGTTGAAGTGTTTTTAGTTGTTTTGTCGTTATCGCATGTCCCGCTGTCAACTTAGCCATGGCTTCACTTTGCGCTTTCGTCATCTTAATGTTGTTAGCCCAAACATCAAGTGCACCATTAGATGTTGTTTTCAGCTCATCCATAACACCCCTCAATGAGGCAATCTGAGCACCTTCCTGTTGCGTCATCTTTTTTCTAGTTGATGAAATGCTTCTAACTACATTGATATAATCTTTATAGGCTCCAATACCTTGTCTAATGGTGTTTGAGGCGTCCTTGTTAGTTTTTATATACTCTTGAGCACCCTTTGCTATATCTTTATGATTAGCCCCTTGGTCTCTAATTGTTTTATTTAATGAATCATTCCATTCTTTCATGGAATCCTTCATCATTTTTCTGCCTGGAATAATGGCATCTTTTACGGTGTCAGCGAATGATTTACTTAAAGTCTTTGATGTAGCAATGATATCCTTAAATTCTTTATCCGCTTTATCAAGCTGTTTATTGTATTTGTCAGTCCCTTCCACTATGTTGTCTAAATCTTTAGCTAATTTTTCTCTATTTCTTGAGGATTTAGAATCACTTTGCGCTTTTTTGAGGGTTTTATCTGTTTTATTGACAATTTTCAATTGGTTTATAACTTCATTCAATAATGATGCTACGTTAGCGTTATTCTGAGGTTGATTTGGAGGATTAGGAGGCGCCATTTAATATCCATTTGATTATCCTATTATTTATTGAAACTAACTCGTGTTTGAATTGTCAATATAATTGTTGCAAATTTTACAAAGTTATGTTATAATCAGTAAATAATAATTATAAAATTATAAAGGATATTATGAGTAAAAAAGAAAAGGTTATAAAACCTGTCAAAGTTCCAAAGAAAAAATATTTAACAAATAAAGAACTGTTGAAAGAGATTGAAAAAAGTCATGCACTGGATAAGATGACTCCCGATTTAGCCAAGATGTTGATGTTGTTATGTAATCGTTATGCTCAAAGACCACAATATGCTAACTATTCATACAATGAAGATATGCGCGGATTTGCTCTCCTAACAGCATGTAAGGTCTGGAAGAGTTTTGATCCTTCTCGAAGTTCTAACCCTTTTGCTTATTTTACCACAGTGTTCACCCACAGTTTCTATCAATTTTTGAATTCTGAGAAGAAACAGCGAAATATTAAGGATGAGTTAATAATGAGTAATGGGGATAATCCAAGTTTTAATTATCTTGACAGTGAAAATGATGATGGTTCAGATGCGGCATACTATCAAAACTATCATAATAATTTAGGTAATATACCAGAAGAAAATACTGAAACCTAACATGATTTTGTGATATAATCTCCAACTCTTTGGAATTATATGAAAAAATTATTAAAAAGTGCAACCTTTACAGATATTCATTTTGGACGCAAGAATTCATCTGAAACACATAATCAAGATTGCTTAAATTTTATAACATGGATTTACGAAAGTATTAAAAATGATCCAACCATAGATCATATAATTTTCATGGGAGATTTTTTTGAAAGTCGTAATAGTATAAATGTCGCAACTTTGAATAATGCCTACAGTGCTGTTAAATTGTTAGATTCATTAGGACTGCCCATATTTTTCATTATTGGCAATCATGATTTATACTATAGACACAATAGATCAGTATACAGTACTGAAGTGTTTGGATCTTTGAAAAATTTCATACTTATCGATAAGCCAACATTCATTGATTACGTTGGTAATAAAGGTGCACTATTTTGCCCATTCTTATTTCCAACAGAATTTGTCGAGTATCACGACCTAATAAATAAATCTGAAATAGTGTTTGCGCATTTTGAATTAGTAGGGTTTATCATTACAGGGGATACTAAAATTATGGATCATGGTGCTGATCCAGATGATTTTAAAGGCCCTAAAAGAGTATTCTCAGGACACTACCATAAACGGCAATCACGGACCAACATTATATACACCGGTTCACCATTCGCCATGGACTACTCAGATGCCAACGATGTAGAGCGTGGGTATACCGTGTATAACTATAAAACAGACGATGTACAGTTTCATAACTGGAAAGATGGGCCATCGTATGTAAAAACATCCCTATCAGAATTATTAGATGATTCATCAATGTTGAAAAAAGATGCTTCCGTAAAATGTCTAGCTGATCAAGATATAACATTAGAAGAAGCATCTAAATTGAAAGAAACCTTTATGAAAAAATATCAACTGCGTGAATTCAGTTTTGATGAAGTTGCTACAGATGACATATTGGAGGATACTAATATGGACTTAAAGGGTTTAGAACAAGAATCCACGGATAAAATTGTGACTACTTTGTTGGGTAGAATTGACAATGAGACAAGGATCAAATCTGAAATATTGATAGAAATTTACGAGAAACTATAATGCAAACAAAATTCCTTTCATTGGAAATACGAAACTTTTTATCGTATGGTAACAATACTACCATAATTAATCTTAATTTTAATAAAGCATTATTGATATTGGGGCAAAATTTAGACTCATCAGTTGATGGGCAGATTGATAGTAACGGTTCAGGCAAGACCACGCTGCTTCAAGCTATTTCATATGTATGTTATGACCAA
>JAQNCM010000294.1 GCA_029237615.1 Mucilaginibacter sp. | reverse complement strand
AGGGTTAGGGTTTGGAAGAGAAATAGAAATGACAATATTTTATGATGGTCAGGATATTGGAACAAGGCGTGTCGATTTTTTTGTTGAAGAAAAAATTATGGTTGAGTTAAAAGCAGTTTCAATTTTGGATGATCTGCACCTCGCACAAGCCATAAATTATTTAGAAGCATATGACTTACCGGTTGGATTACTCATAAATTTTGGAAGCAAAAGTATGGAGTTTAAAAGAGTATTTAATACCAAACATCCTGATAATGCTGATTATAAAAGGAAACTTGCATAAACCCCAAATTGTCTGAACTAAGATTTTTAAGATTAAGGATGATAGGATTTAATATCAAAAAATACCCCCCTGAATCTTAAAATCCTATAAATCTTAGTTCAGACAAAAACCTCAGGTCCCCGCCGTACTAAACTGTAAAATAAATGCGGAGCCTACTCCATTTGAAGATTGTACCTGTATGGTGCCCTTATGTAAAAGCATTATTTGCTTGCATAAGCTAAGGCCAATACCGCTTCCTGATTTACGGGTACTAAAAAAGGGTATAAAAATTTTATCAAGCAATTCTGGTGGCATACCCGATCCGTTATCAGATACTTTTACCAGTGTTTTATTATTGTTTTGAATTTCGGCTGATAGGGTAATTCTTGGACATTCCCTGTCTTTGACTGCTTCAATGGCATTAACCAGTAAATTTATCATTACCTGCTCAATCAGGTTAAGGTCGGCTTCAATAGCAAGGGCAGGGTCCCTCAAAATAATTTCGAGTTCAATGTTCTTTTTCTCAAGCGAAGGCCGCATCAGGCTGTTAAGCGTTTCAAAAAGATTACGCACCAATATTTTTGTAAGGTCGAGTTTGGTGATCTTATTAAGGTTCCGGTAACTTTCTGTGAATTTGAGCAAGCCTTCGCTGCGTCTTTTAATGGTATCAATTCCTAATTCAAGGTCTTCCAGTTGGCTGCTTGCCAGGCTATTTGCAATTTCGGGACTCTTTAAACGGTTTTTTAATGTATCTGCCAAAGACGAAATAGGGGCCACCGAATTCATGATCTCGTGTGTCATTACATTCAGCAGTTTTTGCCAGGCTTTTGATTCCGTTTCATCCAACGCTTCGCTCACATTTTGAAAGGCCACCAGTTTGTATATCTTATCTTCACTGCGCAGCATACTGGCGGTCACTAATATTTTAACCAGTTGCTGGTTACGGGTAAGTGTAATTATCCGGACATCACCAGTTTTAAGTTTAATGATCTCCTCGTATAAAGCTTCCTCCCTTTTCTGTAAGGAATGGATGGTTTTCAAATAAGGTACACCAATTAATTTTTTAAAAGCTTCATTTATCCATCCTGTTTCGCCGTTATCCAGCTCATACGATAATATTCCGGTATCAACAAGCTCCAGAATTTTTTGAAGGTAATGATACTGCGTTTCCCGTTCGCGGCTTATTAGTTTAAAGGTGGTATTAATCTCGTTAAATCCCTTCCGTAACGGTTTAAGTTCATTAGGTGCTTTGCGTACGTCAAAATGACGCGAAAAATCACGGTAATGAATCGATTCAACAAACTGACTTACTTCGTCCTGCGCTTTTTTCTGAAACCGGATAAGGTCTATCACCTCATATACCGTTAAAGGAATGGTTATAACCAAAAATATATACAAGTCTTTTACTACCAATAATGAGGTCGCGGTAAGCGTAATGAACATAATCATCACCCGCAGCACAAGCCGCCACTCGTAACGTTTAAATATCATATTTACTTAATCTTCGATAAAGAGCAGTACGGGTTAATCCCAGTTCTTTTGCGGCCCTGGTAATATTGCCGTTATGTTTTTCTATAACCCGTAAAATAGCGTTCTTTTCCATCAAACTCAAGGGGATGTTATCATCGTCGACCGCTGTGTCTGTTTGTGTTTCCAGTATTGAAAATATAAGATCGTCAGCCCTGAGTATCTGCTCGTCAGCCATAATCACAGCCCTTTCAATGGTATACTGTAATTCCCTTACGTTGCCCGGATAGTTATATGCTTTTAATTTTTGAAGAGATGCTGCGTCAAATTCCATGGTGGGTTTTAAATATTTACCCGCATACAATTTAGCAAAATGTTTAGCCAGTATTACAATATCGTCGTTGCGTTTGCGTAACGGGGGCATGTTTATCTCAACCGTGTTTATCCGGTAAACCAGGTCTTTACGAAAGCGGTTTTCGTTTGCAAGTTCAGACAGGGGAAGATTGGTGGCGCAAATTAACCGGATATCAATATCAACAGCTTTATTAGTGCCCAGACGCGTTACCTGGCGGTTTTGTAAAACCGTTAACAGCTTAGCCTGCTGCTGAAGGGAAATATTGCCAATTTCATCCAAAAAAAGTGTACCACCCTGTGCTTCCTCAAATCTGCCTGTCCTGTCTTCCCGCGCATCGGTATAGGCCCCTTTTTTATGCCCGAAAAGCTCACTTTCAAACAGAGAGTCGGTTAAGGCACCTACGTCCACTTTAACAAATGGTTTATCAGCGCGCAGTGACCTTTCATGGATGGCTTTTGCCATAAGGTCCTTACCGGTTCCATTTTCACCCAATATTAAAATATTGGCGTCCGTAGGGGCAATTTTATTTACCTTATAAAAAATGTCCTGCATCACATCAGATTCACCCAAAATAGACGTATCTCCTGAAGTTCCCTTTCCCGATGTCTTTATAGATTTAACGCCTTCTTTTTTATCCAAGAGCTCCTTAATGGTATCTATCAGCTTTTCATTATGCCATGGTTTAACAATAAAATCATTGGCACCCTCTTTCAATGACCGTACTGCCAGATCAATATCACCATAAGCTGTTATCATAATCACGCAAACGGCAGGCTTCCATTCCTTAATTTTACGCAGCCAATACAAGCCCTCGTTCCCGGTATTTATAGCGCTGTTAAAGTTCATATCAAGCAAAACAAGGTCAACCTGGTTACGCTGAAGCAGCCAATTTAAGTTTTCGGGGTTTTTTTCGGTGATAACTTCGTGCGCTTCCGTTTTTAGCAGCAGCTTAACTGCGGTAAGCACATCGGGATCGTCGTCAACAATTAAAACAGTAGCTTTTTTTAGTATCATTCTTATAAGTTGTTCATTAGTCTATCAGCGAGTACTTGATGAAGTCTTGCTGCTAACCGGTGGTAAGTTATCAATATTATCACATTTATTATTTATTCCGAAAATGTTAATAATTTAATGCAGCCAATTTATGAAAAGTGATTAGCTTGTTACTTTAAACCTGTTTAGCCACTGTCATAGAACAACAATTTTTATGCTAAAAGACGGCGTTATATCAGTTGAAGGTTATAATTCATTAACTATGAACTGTTACCCCCCGTTATAAGCCATTGCTGATGAAATAATGAACATGGCAACGAATAAACCATTGTATCATAACCGTACACTTGCTGTAACAGAAGCGTACGCCTCAGTATAGTATTTTGGCTTTAAATTGCTGACAAACAGGTGTTTAATTTGTGGCATATCTTTTTATAACCATTAACCAAATATAAATATAACAGTGGACAGAATAATTGAAAAAAAGACCTGGAATACCAAACGAATACTAACTATTGCCGGAATTACAGGCATTGTTTTACTAATTGCGGGAAGCATTTATTTTACATCAGGTAAAAGTAAATTAGATGTTGATACTGAACGACTTACCGTTAGTGAAATAAAAAAGGGGCCTTTCCAGGAGTTTATACCTGTTAATGGTGTTGTGATGCCGCTTACTACCATTTTCCTTGACGCGTCAGATGGAGGACGTGTAGAAGAAAAATATGTTGAAGACGGCGCGAGGCTTAAAAAGGGTGACCCTATTTTAAAACTATCAAATACCGATCTGGAACTTAGCCTGGCTAATGAAGAAACTAATGTATATGCGCAGCAAATTCAAATGCAGATATCGCACACACAGGTTCAGTCGGCTACTATTTCAAAATTGAATAACATGGCTGATGTTGATGTCGCCTTCAAAGAAGCTGACAGGGTTTATAAACTTGATAAGGATCTGTACGCCAAAAAAGCTATCGGATCACAAGAGTTTCAGACCGCCCAAAATCAATATCTGTATCAGCTAAGCCGCAAAAAATTGGCTGCCCAAATATTGCAACAGGATACAGTATCAGTTAAACAGCAACAAAGCCAGACAAAGGAACAATATGCACAGATGAAAAACACCCTGGACTTGTTGAGAAAGAAAGTTAGCGACCTTACCGTTAGGGCACCTATTGATGGTCAGTTAACCTCCTTTGATGCCGAAATAGGACAAAATAAAAACAAAGGGGAACACTTGGGACAAATTGACGTCTTATCAGGTTTTAAGGTTAGGGTTGGCATTGAGGAGCATTATATCTCACGCATATTTACAGGCCTTAAAGGTGATTTTCAATTTGCTGATAAAACCTACAAACTGGTGATTAAAAAGGTATTTACACAGGTTGTGAACGGACAGTTCCAGGTGGATATGGCATTTGTAGGCCCCACTCCAACCGGCATCAGAAAAGGGCAGACCTTGCAGGTGAGGCTGGCATTAAGTGATCAAACAACGGCATTGTTGCTTCCTAAAGGTGGCTTTTATCAGCAAACAGGTGGTAACTGGATATTTAAAGTGAGCGAAGACGGCAAAAAAGCTTATAAGGTGGATATACAGATTAACCGGCAAAGCCCTGATTATTACGAATTGACATCTGGATTGAAAGAAGGTGATAAAGTTATTACATCTAGTTATGAAACTTATGGTGACATACAGGAACTGGTTTTGAAGAAGTAAATGCCCCTCCAAACCTCCCGGTAGGGAGGTTTTAGTGACGTAGATAAAAATGATAGAAACGAAATAATAACAAAACAGACAATCAAAGTCTCCCCGACCGGGGGAGATTTAGAGGGGCTGATCAATTCAATAATTAACTTATAACTATAAACCAAAAATCAAAATCTCCCACTCAATTGTGGAAGAATTTAGGAGGCGAAAATGATTAAAATTACCAATCTTGAAAAATTTTACCGTACGGAAGAGGTAGAAACCATCGCGCTGAACAAGCTGTCGATGGAAGTTAAAACCGGCGAATTTGTTGCCATAATGGGGCCTTCAGGCTGCGGAAAGTCGACATTACTTAACATATTGGGCATGCTTGATGATCCTGATGAGGGCAGCTATGTGTTTAACGGAGTTGAAGTTGCTCATTTTACCGAACGTAAACGGGCTGACCTTCGCAAGCACAACATTGGTTTCGTGTTCCAGAGTTTCAATTTGATCGATGAGTTAACCGTGTTCGAAAATGTAGAACTTCCGTTGATCTATACCGGTGTGCCTTCGGCTGAAAGGGTAAAAAGGGTAGAAGAAGTACTGGATAAAATGCAGATCATGCACCGTCGTAACCATTATCCGCAGCAATTATCCGGCGGTCAGCAGCAGCGCGTTGCTATTGCCCGCGCGGTTGTAAATAAACCGAAGCTGATACTTGCGGATGAGCCCACAGGTAACTTGGATTCATCAAACGGTAACGACGTGATGGAGTTATTGACAGATTTAAATGAACAGGGTACTACCATAATAATGGTTACACACTCTGAACATGACGCACGTTACAGCCATCGCATTATTCGCCTGTTGGATGGACAAACTGTAATGGAAAATATAATGATTTAAGTCTCTAGTCTTAAGTCCGAAGCCTTTAGTCTGAAGTCGTTGGAAGTTCAGACTTGCGGTTTAGACAAATTACTTCAGATTCCGAAAGAAAGTTTATAAGTTAATTAAGTGCCTCCGCTAACCCTCTCCATA
>JAQNCM010000263.1 GCA_029237615.1 Mucilaginibacter sp. | reverse complement strand
ATGACATTTACCATGCCGATACCCGTCATAGCCGAAGTACCATTCAAAATAGCCAGCCCTTCGCGAACATGAATAGAAAGCGGTTTTATGCCCTGAGCCTTAAATAAGTTAGCAGTAGAATGGATCTTGTCTTCAAATAGCACTTCCCCTTCACCTATCAAAACTAAACCCAGGTGTGCTAATTGTACCAGGTCACCACTGGCACCAACACCGCCGTGTTCATAAATGCAAGGCGTAATATCTTTATTGATCAGTTCTTTTAGTAATTCAACTACATCTGTATGCACGCCGGAATAAGCCTGCATCATGCTGTTTAAGCGTGCTATCATTAATGCCTTAACAAGCAATGGTGATAAAAGTGCCCCACTGCCTGAGCTATGACTACGGATGAGGTTATATTGCAGCTGCAACAGATTTTCTTCACTTACTTTATACTGAGCCATTGGCCCAAAGCCGGTATTGATGCCGTATATTAATTTGTTGGAGGAAAACTTTTGAAGAAACTGAAAATTAACGTTAACCTTCTCTAACGCAGATGAAGTTAAGGTAACCGTTTGATTCTTAAATATTATGTCAGAAAAATCATCTAAAGTCAGGACGTTTTGTCCAACAGGTATCATAGGCGAATATTATTTTTATTTGAAACCGTAAATATAGGTTTTTAGTTGATTTGGTTAAATTTTGTAGTGTAGCGTCGCAGGGCTATAACGCGCTACAGCCTGCGGTCAATAAATTTGATCACTTTGCGACTGGCTTCATTAACCTGCATTTTTTGTATTTCCAAAGCGTTCACATAATTCACGTGCGGACTCACTCGTAGCCTTGCCTGCAAATAAGCCCTGATGCGGTTATCACAGGCTTTGCTGTCATCGGCAGGCAGAATATGGATCAGCACTTCATCCATGCCAATCTCGTTCGAATATACGTCCACCACAAAATCAAGAACTTCTTCCATCTCATTCAGCAGATCGAACAGCGCAGGCGGGTAAAGCGTAGTGCCTTTAAATTTTATCATCTGTTTTTTACGGCCAATAATGGGCGATAAGCGCAGAGTGGTACGGCCGCAAGCGCACGGTTCATCGTCATACATACAGATGTCGCCGGTTTTATAGCGGAGCAATGGCATGCCTTCAACACCCAATGTAGTTATGGTAACTTCGCCGGGGGTGTTTGCTGCTACGGGTTGATTATCTTCATCCAGCAATTCAACTATTAATAGCTCAGGCTGAAGGTGACCGCCGCGACCTGCGCTACACTCCGTAAATGCGGTTTGCATCTCGGTAGAGGCATAGGTAGAATATAAATGAATATCCCAGGCTTCGGTTATTTTTTTTCCGAGGATGTTATAGGAGAAATCGGTATTACGGATATTTTCCCCGATACAAACAGCTTTTTTAACCGAAGAAGCATTCAGGTCGATATGATTATCCTGCGCAAACTTTATCAGCTTTAAAATAAACGAGGGAACCGCCACTATAGCGGTTGGCTTAAGCCGCTGGATGGTTTCCCATTGCAACGACGGCACACCGGGTCCTAACCGGATAATTCCTGCGCCCAGTTTACGCAGCCCGGCATAATAGGCAATACCGGCCATAAACTGCCTGTCGAGTGTAAGCATCAGCTGGTAAGTATCCGTTGCTGTGCCATCTGCACATTTAAATGAATTATATTCGTTAAGCGTTAGCCTGTTCAGGTCATTTTCAGTGAGTGCGATGGTAACCGGGCTTCCTAATGTGCCGGAAGTGGAGGTGTATTCGATTATTTGACTCCTGTTAACAGATAAAAAATCGTCATTGCGTTGTTGCAGGTCTTCCTTATTTGTGGTTGGCAAAAGAACAAGATCTGCAAGCGTTTTAACAGCATTTATGTTTACGTGGTGTGTGGCAAATAGCTCCCTGTAAAAAGGAGAGTTTTCCGTTAAGTATAAGAGCAACTGCTTCAGCTTTTGTTCCTGTAGCTGGCTTGTTTTATTTGTGGTAATGTTTGCCGTTCCCGGTAAATTCATGTTATTTTAATGATCGGCCTCCGGAAATTCTTCAACCGGAAGCATTAATGCGCAATTTAGCTAATTTAGTTTGTAGCCTTTAAAAAAATGCCACATAACCTCGCAGGCATTTAAATTTTGAGTGGTTTTGCCTACTAAAAATTGAGGCATGTATTGCCAGCCGCCCGGCCAGGTATGGCCGCCGTTAAGTATTGTATAACTAACTACTTTTAGTCCATTTTCCGGGTTGGTGTACTCCTCTTTAACTACACTGGTTCCGTCCTGGGCCTTATCAGGTATTTTGGTAATTACCGGCTTAAGGTCGCAATGATTTAACGTTGCCCATTTCCTTACTATTTCTTCCTGCGAATAAATGCGCCTGCCAAATATTTTACCGCCCGCAATTTTTACAATCGGGTCTTTTGTGCCATGCATGTAAATTACAGGTTTGGGTGCTTCCAGGTCGTATCCCTCACCGCGGTCAAGTGACGCAGCGACTACGGCAATTGCTGCAATACGTTTGTGCAGCTGGCAGGCCAGGCGTGTGGTCATAAAACCACCATTTGAAATACCGGCAATATACACCCGTTGCGGATCTGCATGGTAAGTGTCAATTATATAAGTTATCAGGTGGTCAATAAATTTCACGTCATCAACGCCTCTGTTATCGGCACCGTCATGCCAGATACGTTTTGATGCAGGACATACCACTATAAACTTATCCACATCAGCCAGTGGTCTGAAATCAGCCAGGCGGAACTGTCCTTTCGGACTTGCAAAGCCGCCATGAAGCGAAATTACCAGCGGCATCAATTGGTCTTTATCGTTATTGGATGGAATATAAGTGATAAACGATCTTTTTATTCCATCAACCGTCATATTCTCCTCTTTTTGCTGAGGCTGACCAAATGCATTTAAACTGATAAGCATAACTATTAAGGATGGAAAAAATCTCATGTAAATTTTATCTGTTAACTTACTTACGCATTTATCAGTGTTAGCGTTTTAAGCAATAAAGAAAGTTTAGCAAAAATTGTTTTATGTTGCTGTAAGGAAGAATTCATGATAGGTTTTGTCCTAATCCATCTATTGGTCACAAAAATACCTACTCTCCCTTTTTTATAATCTGCAAGGTTTTGATGTCCTTGCTTCCATCAAAATATTTTTCCAAAACCGATTCAAAAACCGGGTCTGTTCCAGGTAATGCGGCAAATAAGGTCATAGACGATTTCAGCTTCACATCATCAGGCGATCCGAATATGGCCGTTGCATTGTTACTTTCAAGCTGTAATAAAGCTTTACAGATGCTGATCAGCCTGCTGCCTAAAACCGGGTGTTTAAGATATTCCTGCGCTTCATTAATATCTTTAATAGCGTAAAACCTGGACGTTTCGCTGAAACCCAATCCCTGTATCTGCGGGAAAATATACCACATCCAATGGCTGCGTTTCCTGCCGTTCTTAATTTCGGCTAAGGCTACCGGGTAGTCGGTTTCCTGGGCATCAACAAATCGTTTTAAGCTGTCTTCATTCGCCATATTGTAATATAACCAATTATATCAGTTTATCGGGTGTAACCGGCAGGTCACGTACCCTTTTACCGGTTGCATTGTAAATAGCATTGTTAATAGCTGCTGTAATACCCGTGATACCGATCTCCCCAATACCCCTTGCTCCTATCGGCGAAATGATCGTGTCAGGCTTGTCAATAAATTGCACTTCAAATTGAGGCATATCTGCATTCACCGGAACGAGGTATTGGGCAAGGTCACGGGTAACCACGCGCCCGTTATTAGGATCGTAAGCAGTCCCCTCCATTAAGGCCATACCGATGCCAAATATCATCCCGCCCATTATCTGGTTTTTAGCTGTCTTAAGGTTCATCACCTTGCCAATATCCATTACCGCTACTGCCCTGTCTACTTTAACAGTTCCTAATTGCGAGTCGACCAATACCTTTACAAACTGTGCTCCAAAGGAGTGGAAAGCATAGGGCTTGCGGTCAATCTTCTCATCCTCCTGTACTGCCGGGTTTGTTTTACTTTCTTCCTCGGCTTTTGCATCCGCTGATCCCGCAGCCGCCGGATTTGATTCCTGTTGCTGCCGTGTAGAAACATTTGTTTTTGCAAGTGCTTCTACTTTTTGTATGTTGTTGCGGGTTAACAACCGGCTATAATCTTCGCCTTTATCAGGATTGTCCTTTAAGTAGATCCGGCCATTTCCGGCCATGATATCTTCTTCTTTTCTGCCATGTAACGGTGAATTAACATCAGCCACGGCCATTTTTGTTAACTTATTTACTGTACCCAGGGCTGCTGCCCTTATTGCAGGTCCCACGCTTGCTGTAACCTGCGAACCGCCTGAATTTGCACCTTTTGGATAATCACTGTCGCCAAGCTTAACGGTCACCTTTTCAATAGGCAAGCCAAAAGCATCGGCAGCCGCTTGCGTCATAACGGTATAAGTACCTGTACCAATATCCTGTGTCGCACATAAAATTTCTGCGTGCCCATCTGCATAAATGGTTGCTTTTGCGGTAGATGCACTCCGGTTTGCGGGGTAAGTAGCTGTCGCCATGCCGTACCCTACCAGGTAATTACCGTCACGGTTGGTACCGGGCTCAGCTTTGCGTTGAGACCAGCCGATAGCGTCCGCCCCGCGCTGGTAACATTCTTTGAGGTTTTTTGAAGAAAACTGCTTTTTTTTCTGCTCTTCCATATCCGCATAGTTAACCAACCTTAACTGAATGGGGTCCATTTTTAACTGAACGGCCAGCTCATCCATGGCAACTTCCAACGCATAAGTTCCGGGAGCTTCACCGGGTGCTCGTGTGGGGCACGGCGTACCCTTGTTAAGCCGTACCAGACTGTGGCTTACTTCCACATTCGGACAGCTGTATAGCATACTGGTTGCAATACCGGCAGCTTCAACAAACTCATCTACAAACGAGCTTTCGGATATGGTATCGTGCTTTATTGCACTCAGTTTACCGGTGTTATCAGACCCTAAAGAAATTTTTTGGATAGTCTGTGAACGCCGACCGGCGGTTGTAAACATTTGCTGACGGGCCAGTACCAATTTAACAGGGCGGTTCACCACTTTAGCTGCCATGGCTGCCAATACCGTATTAGGCCACGAAAAACCTTTTGACCCAAATCCGCCGCCAATGTACAATGAAACTAATCTCACCTTTTCGGGCGGTACTCCCAGCATATTTGATAAAAGGTTTTTAGTTCCGGCCACCGATTGGGTGGCATCATATACCATCAATTTATCCCCGTTCCATTCCGCAACAGTAGCATGCGGCTCCATTGCGTTATGATGGTAAACGGGTGTAGTATAAGTTTCATTTAGCTTTACTGCAGCACTGTTGAAATTTGAATCAGCATCGCCCCGTGACTCCTGCGCTGCACCCCCTCCTAAAGCCGAAGCCGGTTTATAGCTTTGCAACATGTTCTTCTCCAGGTCAAATACCGGCTTATCAACCTCATAGTCGATCTTTACCAAACTTGCAGCATGTTCGGCAACTTCAAAAGTATCGGCCATTACTACTGCTACAATTTGCCCGTCATAAAATATCCGGTCGTTTTGCAATGGCAGCAGATCCTTTTCGCCAAATTTGCCCCCTCCCGGATCAGAGCTTTGCGGGAAATGCAGTGTTGGTGAATTTTTATAGGTCATAATACCTGCCACACCCTTAAGCCTTTCGGCCTGGCTGGTATTGATATTTTTTATCCGTCCCCGGGATATTGTACTGGTTACCAATACCCCGTAAGCCATATTTTTAGGAAAATATTCTGCAGAATAAGTGGCTGCTCCTGTTACTTTAAGCCTGGCGTCAACGCGGTCGACAGGCATTCCTGTTATTTCACTCATGACATTCCTCCAACAGTTATTAAGGCGCGCACCAACGTACGTTTTGCCAGTTCTATTTTAAATGCATTATGTTTATAGGGCTTTGCTTCGCTCAGTGCAGCTTCTGCTGCGGTTCTGTAGGTTTGCTCAGTTGCAACAGCGCCGGTTAATACTTTTTCGGCCAATTTTGCACGCCACGGTTTTGTTCCAACGCCTCCTAAAGCAACTCTGGCCT
Source organism: Mucilaginibacter sp. (assembly GCA_029237615.1). Taxonomy (GTDB): domain Bacteria; phylum Bacteroidota; class Bacteroidia; order Sphingobacteriales; family Sphingobacteriaceae; genus Mucilaginibacter. The sequence continues at coordinate 12,709 of JAQNCM010000263.1, read as the reverse complement.
CCCTTATTCTTCCGTTATCAAAATCTAATGCAACAGCCGCCGAGGCCAGCGCAAACTCATAGGAAGAGCGGTCACGCACCTTTAAATAGTGCGATCTTCCTGCGTAGGGTATAGGTGGCAATTCAACCGTGGTTATCAGCTCATCCTGCCTTAAAGTATTTTCATGTTGTGGGGTATTTCCCGGCAACAAATGAAATTCGCTGAATGGAATAGCCCTCGCTCCTTTTGGACCCTGAACATGGATCACGGCCCCTAAAGCAGCCATCGCAACACACATGTCTGACGGATGCGTTGCAATGCATTGTGCACTGGTACCTAAAATAGCGTTGTTCCTGTTATACCCCTCGATAGCGGAACAACCGGAACCCGGATTTTTTTTATTACAGGGAAATCCGTCATTATAAAAATAAGGACAGCGGGTGCGCTGTAAAAGATTACCGCCAACAGTGGCCATGTTTCTTAGCTGCGGCGATGCGCCGGATAATAATGCTTCCGACAATACAAGATATTTGGTAATAATGTCCGGGTGATAGGCAAGGTCACTGTTTTTGACCAGCGCACCTATCCTCATCCCGCCATTTGGCAATGTTTCTATCGATTGTAGCTTTAAATTATTTATATCAACAAGCTGTGAAGGCTTTTCTATATCCAGCTTCATCAGGTCGATCAGGTTTGTGCCGCCTGCAATTACTTTGACACCGTTGCTTCCCATTGAGCTGATAGCGGACTGTTGATCACTCGCCCGTGTAAATTTAAATGGTTCCATGATTTTTTTACCGGGGTTTTAAACGTTTATAACTTCTTTTACCGCCTCAACTATATTTTGATAAGCGCCGCACCTGCAGATATTTCCGCTCATTAGTTCGCGGATGTCCTTATCAGATTTTGCGTGCCCCTCATTTACCAATCCCACTGCTGAACAGATTTGGCCGGGTGTGCAATAACCGCATTGAAAGGCATCATGCTTAACAAAAGCCGCCTGTATAGGGTGCAGATTATCGCCTTGTGCCAATCCTTCAACTGTGGTTACTTTTGCATCCTGGCACATAACTGCAAAAGTGAGGCACGAGTTGATACGCCTGCCGTTTACCAACACAGTACAAGCGCCGCACTGCCCATGGTCGCAACCCTTTTTGGTGCCGGGCATTTGCAGGTTTTCTCTTAACAGATCAAGTAAAGTAGTACGGGGATCAATATTCAGGTTGCGCTTTTGCCCGTTTATGGTTAAGCTCACTGCCGCAATTCCGGCATTTTCAGGGGGCACTTCAGGGAGTATTTGCTCAGCGCCGGATAACAGGGGGGCTAAGGTAAGACCAGCACCTGCAAAGGCAACACGCGCCAAAAAACCTCTTCGCGTTGTACCATTTGATGAAGATGCAGTGCTTTCTTCGTTTGGGATATCACGCTCATTGCTCATAATATTGAAATTATAAGGCAATAACATTTTAGTAACTGATAATGTTTAAACTTTAGAAAAATACAATCGTAAAAATAATGATACTATTTACCTCTGTATATGAGACCTTTCAACGGTAATAATAATTTTAAATAAAACCCTGTTTTGTACCTTTTTACAACTTAATTTTTGTTTTTAGCGTATAAAATCACCAATTATTGTTCAGATAATTTCAAACCCCGGAATTTACCTGATAATACCTTGTCCAAAATACATTAGTTAAATGGGTAACATTATTGATAAAACATCGGTGAAGAACTCTGGCATTCTTATTCATCAATTATTTGAACGCCAAAAGGACAGAACGCCCGATGCAACAGCCGTAATTTTTGGGGATGAAAGGCTAACTTACAGCGAACTGGATAAAAAAGCAACTGATTTAGCTAACGTCATATACGCAAGTTCGCCGGATTCATCAATTGCGGGCGTAAGCGCCATCCGTTCCATTGAAACAATAGTAAGCGTACTGGCTATATTAAAAGCAGGGAAAGCGTATTTACCATTGGATGCCGAATACCCTGCTGAACGCCTGCAACAAATTATAACCGGTTCGGGAATTGATCTTTGTTTAACCACGGCGGCACAAAAACCATTGTTCGAATCATTTTCTATAAAGGTTTTAGTTTCTGATAAAGACCAAAAACCTGCAGACAAGGTTATTCCCAACAGCGAATCTGCATGTTATATATTATATACTTCCGGCTCAACAGGAACGCCAAAGGGTGTTTCAATGGGTCATGCCGCTTTGGCAAACCTGCTGTCATGGCAGCAAAAAAATTCTATATCAGCAACCGGAGTTAACACACTACAGTTTTCACCGTTAACTTTCGATGTATCTTTCCAGGAAATATTTTCGACCTTAACCACCGGCGGTATGTTGGTTTTGGTTGATGATGATTTGCGGATAGACCCCCACAGGCTATTGCGTTATATCAACGAAAATTCAATTAACCGCATCTTTTTACCTTTTGTAGTACTGCAATATTTAACTGAAGCCGCTGCCGCCGAAAATTACTTCCCGGCATGCATTAAAGAAGTTATGACAGCAGGTGAACAATTAAAGATCACCCCGCAAATAGTCCGTTTCTTTTCAGCATTGCCCGGATCAGTTTTATTCAACCAGTACGGCCCTACCGAAACCCATGTGGTTACCCAACTGAAATTGGATGGCGACCCTTCAAAATGGGCGGCACTCCCTTTAATTGGTGTCCCTATCGACCATACCGAAATACTTATCCTGGATGAGGCGCTCAATAAACTTCCCTATGGAGAAACAGGTGAGTTGTGTGTAAGTGGCTTAAGCCTGGCCGATGGTTACCTGAACCGCCCGGAAATGACTTCCGAAAAATTTATTGACTGGAAAGAAACCGAAGATAAAATTACCCGCATTTATCGTACCGGCGATTTGGCGAGGTACTTGCCCGATGGTAATATTGAATACCTGGGGCGTAGAGATACACAGGTGAAGATCCGCGGTAACCGGGTTGAATTGGGTGAGATAGAAGTGCTGCTCAATCAGCTTAATGACATCCAACAGGCTATTGTGATAGCGCGTGAAGATGTTGTGGGGCAAAAACGACTGGTGGTATACCTCGTATCAAAAAAAGACTCCCCGGATACTAACTATGTAAAAAAACATATTGAGCAGCACCTACCAGATTTTATGCATCCTTCGGCCTATGTCTGGTTGAACGAGCTGCCTCAAACCACCAGCGGCAAAGTGGACAGAAAAAGTTTACCCAAACCCGATCTGCAGCGGCCAGAACTGGATGTTTTGTATAAAGCGCCTTCTACCATAATTGAAAAGAACATAGCCGGTGTTTGGTCAGAATTACTATTGATCGATAAACCAGGAGTTGACGATAACTTTTTCCGCTTAGGCGGCAACTCATTGCTTGCATTAAAAACGGTAGCAGAATTAAAACACCGCTTCGGATACGGAGTGCCAATCACCAAATTGTACCAGTTTCCTACGGTGAGCGGAGTTGCAAATTTGATAGGCGGAATAAATAAATCATCTGTTACACCCGTAAAAAAGAATAAAACCAATACGGGCAACCGGGATGTCGCCATCATAGGAATGGCAGGCCGTTTCCCTGGCACCAATACAATTGAAGAGTTTTGGGATCTGCTTACCGAGGGACGGGAAGGAGTTAGTTTTTTTAGCGATGCCGAACTCGATCCATCTATCCCATCGGACTTAAAAAATGATCCTGCTTATGTAAAAGCGAGGGGCATCATTGAAAAGGCCGGTGAGTTTGACGCCGAGTTTTTCGGCTTCACCCCGCGTGCTGCCGAATTAATGGATCCACAGCAACGCATCTTTTTAGAAATTGCCTGGGAAGTTTTAGAAAGCAGCGGTTACCTGCCGCAAAAACATGCAGGTGCAGTTGGTGTATTTGCCGGTTGCGGTTACAATACTTATTTTACAAACAACGTTTTAGCCCATCCGGACCTGGTTGAAAAAATTGGTCAGTTTAACAGCCGGTTATTAAACGAAAAAGATTACATAGCTACCCGTACGGCCTACCAGTTAAACCTGAAAGGGCCGGCAGTAGCCGTTTATTCTGCCTGCTCAACTTCGCTGCTGGCTATTGCACAGGCGGTAAGCAGCATAAGAGACGGGCAATGCGAAATTGCGCTGGCAGGAGCTGCTTCCATAACATCTCCGATAAAGAGCGGGCACCTTTATGAAGAAGGTTCCATCATGAGCAATGACGGCCATTGCAGGCCGTTTGATGAAGCTGCAACAGGAACTGTTTTCAGTGACGGCGCCGGTGTTGTTCTTTTAAAAAGCCTCCAAAATGCAAAACGTGACGGCGATACCATTTATGCAGTAATTAAAGGCACGGGTATTAATAATGACGGTGCTGATAAAGGCAGTTTTGGTGCTCCCAGTGCGCCGGGGCAAGCAGGTGCAATTACTATGGCGATAAATGATGCAGGTATTGATGCATCCACCATCACCTACGTTGAAGCTCACGGCACAGCCACCCCGTTAGGCGACCCGATAGAAATAGAAGGCCTGACCATGGCATTTGGCGTACAGCAACATAAACAGTTTTGTGCCATTGGTTCGGTAAAAAGCAACCTCGGCCACTTAACAGCCGCTTCGGGTGTTGCCGGGCTAATTAAAACAGTGCTGTCATTAAAACACCAGCAAATACCCCCCTCTTTATTTTACAACAAGCTTAATCCGAACATTAACCTGGATGAAAGTCCTTTTTATGTAAACGATCAATTAAACGACTGGAAATCTGAAGAAAAACGGCGCGCCGGTGTGAGCTCATTTGGCGTCGGCGGCACCAATGTGCACGTGATACTGGAAGAATATGTAAATGTACCTGTATTATCCGGGGCCTCAAAGCCATTAAGTTTAGTTACGTGGTCAGGAAAAACAGAAACAAGCGTGGCTAATTATGCCAAAAAGCTTGCTGGTTTTGTTGAAAATGATGATAATGTAAATATTGCCGATATAGCTTTCACGTTACAAAATACAAGGGCAGATTTTAATTTCCGCAGGTTTATAATAGCTGCTGATACCGGGGACCTGCTTTCAAAATTAAATGTTGATAGCCCGGACTTATCTACTTCGAAAAAGTTAACCGCAAAAGCATCTGAGATTGTATTTATGTTTCCGGGGCAGGGATCGCAGTATGTAAACATGGGTCGTGATCTATATGATAATGAACCTGTTTTTGCCAACGCCGTAAACGAATGTATCGCGCTGTTAAAAGACACATCGCATGCGAATATTTTGAATGTGATTTATCCGCCGGTAAATGATGAGTCCTCCGCAGAAAATATAAAAAACACGTTTTATACCCAGCCCGCCATATTTATTATAGAATACGCAATGGCAAAGCTATGGATGAGCTGGGGAATTCAACCGGCCATTTTAACCGGGCATAGCATTGGCGAATTTGTTGCCGGCCATTTTGCCGGGGTATTTGACCTGAGTGACGCGTTATATTTAATATGCACAAGGGCGACGCTGGTAAGTGAGGTGGCTGGTGGCAGCATGCTTTCTGTACGATGCGACGCCGGACAATTGGCAACGCTGCTGCCAGAGAATTTATCCATTGCCACCATTAACAGCAACAAGCTTTGTGTTGTGGCTGGCCCCGATGATGCTATAGCAGCATTTGCAGCAAAATTGGAAGGAGTTGAAATCCCGGGTCGCTTATTGCAAACAAGTCATGCTTTTCACTCGGCTATGATGGATGAAATTATAGCGCCGTTTGAAGCTGTTGTGAAAACAATAAAATTAAATCCACCTGTAAAGCCATTGGTTTCAACCGTTACCGGCAAATGGATGAGCGAAGCGGAGGCAACCAATCCCGCATACTGGGCAGATCATCTGCGTAAAACGGTGCGCTTTGCTGACGCCATTGATACGCTGCAGGAAGAAGACGGCCGTTTTTTACTGGAGGTTGGACCTGGTACGGCACTGGCGACCCTCGCCCGTCACCAAATCAGCATCAAATCGACGCCAATAGCGTCAGGATTGGAAGAAAACGAAACACACACCGGGTATTATTCCGTATTAAGGGCATTAGGCCAGTTATGGCTCAATGGGTTTGATCCAGACTGGAAGGCTTTTTATCAAAATCAGCAACGCATTAAATTAAACTTGCCAGCTTATGCATTTGATAAAAAACGCTATTGGCTAGATGCTGCGATACCCCAAAATGCCTTGTCACAGGCTTTTGAAATAACCGACTTAACTATAAAAACAGAGCATAAACCTTTTGACAACGCCTTAATGAGACAAGAACTACTAACTGAAAAACTTAAGAAGCTTTTTGAAGACACATCCGGAATTGAGGTTGATGCGGCCACTGATAATATGAATTTTATCGAAATCGGTTTTGATTCTCTTTCGTTAACTCAAATAGCAACAAACCTTAAAAAAGAGTTTAATGTTCCTATAACGTTCAGAAAATTATTTGAAGAATATAATACCATACAATTGCTGGCAGCCTACCTGGATGCAAATTTACCTGCCGAAGTTTATAAACCACAGGCCGCGCCGGTAATGAATAATTATCAGCAACCGGTGTACAGCTCACCGTCAATCCCTGCACTTGTCCAGTCTAATAATCCGGCGTTGGATTTAATGTCATTGCAGATACAAATGCTGGCAAGCCAGCTTGCTTTAATGCAAAATGCAAATGTACCGCACGCGATAGTGCCGACCACATCGGTTGCCACACCTGTTGCACCAACCATTCACTACGATTTGACGCCCGAAGAACAGGTGGAAGTCAAAAAACCTTTCGGTGCAACTGCCCGTATTGAAAAACAGATACAGGGCCTCACAGAAAAACAACAGTCGTTTTTAAGTAAATTAACGCTCAGCTATAACAGCAAAACAAAGGGAAGTAAAGAATATACACAAAAACACCGCTCCTATATGGCTGATCCGCGTGTTGTTAGCGGATTCAGGCCTTTAACAAAAGAAATAGTTTATCCAATTGTAGTAAACCGTTCAAAAGGCAGCCGCGTTTGGGATATTGATGGTAACGAATATATTGATGCCTTAAACGGTTTTGGTTCCAGCTTTTTGGGCTATCAGCCAGAAGTGGTAAAAGAGGCGGTAAAAGAGCAGGTTGAAAATGGCTACGAAATTGGCCCGCAGCACGAGCTTGCCGGCGATGTTTGCAAGCTTATCTGCGAACTGACCAATTTCGACCGTTCTGCGTTATGCAATACTGGTTCAGAGGCTGTATTGGGCGCCATGCGTATAGCCCGCACCGTTACTGGCCGTTCTTTAATTGTGGCCTTCAGCGGATCATACCATGGTATAAACGACGAGGTTATCGTCCGCGGTACTAAAAAGTTAAAAACGGTTCCTGCAGCTCCCGGGATTATGCCCGAGGTGGTTCAAAATATGTTGATCCTAGATTACGGAACCGACGAATCTTTAAGGATCATCCAGGAAAGGGCACATGAACTGGCTGCGGTATTGGTTGAACCCGTGCAAAGCAGGAGGCCTGAATACCAGCCGATTGAATTTCTTAAAAAAGTAAGGCAGATCACTAAAAGTGCCAATACTGTTTTAATATTTGACGAAGTAATCTCGGGCTTCAGGATGCATCCCGGAGGCGCACAGGCCATGTTTGGCGTAAAGGCAGATTTGGGCACTTATGGTAAGGTAATTGGCGGCGGGATGCCGATAGGCGCTATAGCAGGTGTTAAACAATATATGGACGCCCTTGATGGCGGTTTCTGGGAATACGGAGACAATTCACAACCGGAGGCCGGTGTAACTTATTTTGCGGGTACCTTTGTAAGGCATCCTTTAGCACTTGCAGCAGCAAAAGCTTCATTGGAGTATATGAAAGCGAAGGGACCTGCCTTGCAGCAAGGATTAAACGATCTTACCCAATACTTAGCTACCGAATTAAATGCAACCTGTGAAAAGGAAGGCTTACCGCTGTTTATCCCGTCATTCGGTTCTTTATGGAAGATTAAATTTAAAGAGGAATTGCCGTATGGTGAATTACTGTTTACGCTGATGCGTGAAAAGGGTATTCACATATGGGACCTTTTCCCTTGCTTTTTAACGGAAGCACATACAAAAACGGATGTTGATACCATTATTGCAAAATTCAGGGAGAGTGTTGACGAACTGATTGAATCAGGTTTTTTCCCTTCGAACGGAAAAACAAACCCTGCAAAAGTTCCGCACAACCCATGGATGGAATCTCCTGCTCCCGGCGCACGGCTTGGCCGCGATAAGGATGGAAATCCAGGCTGGTTTATCAGCGATACCAACAACCCTGGGAAATATTTACAGGTTAATTTAAACGGCAATTAATTTGGAAAATCAAGAAATCATGCAGGATATAAGACCGGTTGAATTTGATCCATTTGCCGGACCCGAAATTTCGTTGATAGCTCCCGCAACCGAATCCCAGGTTGAAATATGGACCTCCTGCCTTATCGGCGGAGTTGAAGCAAACTGTGCCTATAATGAAAGTTTTTCGCTCGTATTAACAGGAATTTTTGATCAAAATGCCATGCTGCATGCACTGCAGGATGTTGCAAATACCCACCAAGCCCTCAGAATGTCATTTAGTGCAGATGGCGCAAGTATTTGTATTTATAAAACATTAATACCTGAGATTGTTTACAAAGACATTTCCTCGCTGTCGCCTGACCGGCAGCATGATTTTATAAAAAACTACAATAAAGAGCTGGTAACTACACCATTTAACCTGGTAACAGGCCCGCTCTTTAAAATCGCTCTCTTTAAACTCGATGAACTTGAACATAACTTAACCTTTGTAGCTCACCACATTATATGTGATGGATGGTCAATAGGTATTATGATGCAGGATCTTGGTAAGCTTTATTCTGCTTATGTAAAAAAAGAGCCGGTTACATTGCCAGCTGCCACGCTTTTCAGCGACTATGCATTGGAGCAGTCAGCGCTGGAAAAAACATCATTCTACAAAGAAACAGAAAGTTACTGGTTGAAGCAATTTGAAGGCAGCAATCATTTATTAGACCTCCCAACCGATTTTCCACGTCCTCATTTGCGTACTTTTAAAAGTCACCGAGCGGATTTTGTAATGGATAGCACCTTGGTGAGCGAGGTAAAAAAGCTCGGAAAAAGTACCGGCAGCAGTTTCGTGACAACGCTGATGGCCGCTTTTGAAGTTTTTTTAAAACAACTAACCGGCCAGGAAGAGATCATCATCGGCTTACCATCTGCAGGACAGGCTGCTACCAATAATTACAGGTTGCTTGGGCATTGTGTCAATTTACTGGCATTAAAGAGCACCCCAAAAAGTGATCTGTCATTCAAAGCCTATTTGAAACAACGGCGAACAGAAGTTCTCGACGCTTATGAACACCAGTTATATACGTTCGGAAGTTTATTGAAGAAACTAAACATCCCGCGTGATCCTTCGAGGGTTCCTTTAATTCCGGTGATGTTTAACATTGATATGGGATTGGACGACGACGTTGAATTTTATGGGTTACAACATACGCTGATCAGCAATCCCCGCGAATATGAAAATTTTGAATTGTTTTTAAATATTGCCGGCAAGAATGAAGCTCCAACGCTCGAGTGGTCATACAATACCCAGTTGTTTAAACCCGCTACCATTAAAAAAATGATGGATGGTTTTGCATTTTTATTACGTGAACTGGTAAATAATCCGGAAGAACAAATTGGCAATATCCGGACGTTAAATTCGGATGAGGTAATTCAACAATTAGCAGAATGGAATAATACAAGATACCCCTATTTAAAACACGCTGCACTGCACAGGTTAATCGGGCAACGCGCCAAAGAAGTTCCAGGTAAAACAGCGGTAACATTTGGCGAACAAAAGATCAGCTATAAATTATTGAATGAAACTGCCAATCAACTGGCGGCCTTACTGATCAAAAGCAATGTTAAAAAGGGAGACAAAGTAGCTTTCGCGTTTGACAGATCTGCCGAAATGGTAATCGTATTATTGGCGATAATAAAAACCGGTGCTGTTTACCTTCCGCTGGATCCGCAATTTCCAATTAACAGGATTAATTACATGCTGGAAGATTCACATGCGGAAGTGCTGTTAACTTCAAAAACGCACAAGGGCAAGTATCAGTCGCATGCAAAGGAATTGGTGCTGGAAGATCTGTGGCCAACGTTACAAAATTATCCGGCGACTGATCCCGAAGTAGAGGTATCCGGAAATGACCTTGTTTATATACTTTATACCTCAGGCTCTACCGGTATGCCAAAAGGTGTACAAGTGGCCCACTATAACCTGGTGAATTTTTTGATAAGCATGCAAAATGAGCCGGGGATTACTGAAAATGATAAACTGCTGGCTGTAACCACTATCAGTTTTGATATTGCGGGATTAGAATTGTTTTTGCCGTTATTGGCAGGAGCCGAAATCATAATCGCCGGTACTGAGGCTGCGAAAGATGGACGTACATTACTTGAAATCATTAAAAAAGAACAGGTTACTATAATGCAGGCAACGCCTTATACCTGGCGTATCATGCTGGAAGCCGGATGGAACAGCTCAACATCAATAAAAGTAATTTGCGGTGGCGAGGCATTGCCGCCGGAACTGGCACAAAGACTATTGAAAGCTGCAACTTCGTTGTGGAACGTTTATGGGCCTACCGAAACTACCGTTTGGTCGACAATTAAAAAAATAACCAAAGCTGACAAAGTAATTTCGATTGGCCGGCCAATTAATAATACATCTGTTTATATCCTCGATAAATTTTTACACCCGTTGGCACCGGGCGTGGCAGGCGAGATTTACATTGGAGGTGATGGCGTTGCCAAAGGCTATTTAAACCGCCCGGAACTGACCGCTGAAAAATTTGTTGATGATCCATTTTCAAAACTTCCGGGATCTAAAATGTATTGCACCGGTGACCTGGGTAAGTATTTACCGGATGGTGAAATTGAATGCCTGGGCCGTATTGATGCGCAGGTAAAAATAAGAGGTTATCGTATTGAGACCGGCGAAATTGAGTACCAGTTAACGCAAGAGAATAATATAAAAGAAGCCGTGGTTATTGCCAGGCCTGATAACAATGGCGTTGATAAATTGGTTGCATTTGTAGTAGTTAACGATGGCTCATCAAATACTGCTTCACAAATTCAAAGCTGGAAAGAAGAACTAAGGAGTACGCTTCCTGATTATATGGTGCCGGATAATTTTATAGTAATACCGGCTATGCCATTAACCCCTAATGGTAAGGTTGATAAAAAAGCGCTTTCAAAGCACGAAATAGCTGCATCAAAAAAAGCTGATAATTACCTCGCTCCCCGTACGGATCTGGAAAAACTTATTACCGGTATGTGGTTGGAATACCTTGGGGTTGAAAGAATTGGCATTCAGGATGATTTTTTTGAACTAGGCGGACATTCCCTGATTGCCGTACAGGTGATGACAAGGATTGAGAAAGAAACCGGCAAACGTTTACCACTTGCCGCTTTATTTGAAAAGTCGACCATTGAAAAACTGGCTGGTTTGCTGGGGGCCGGGGAACAATCAGTAAAATGGGATTCGTTAGTTCCGATAAAACCAAAGGGAGATAAAATGCCTTTGTACATGGTACACGGTGCCGGGCTTAACGTATTATTATTTAATACGCTGGCGATGAATATGTCGCCGGATCAGCCGGTATACGGATTGCAGGCAAAAGGCTTGAATGGCATTGATGCACCTTTAAGCAGGATTGAGGATATAGCCGAACATTATATCAATTCAATTATGGAGCAAAATTCAACCGGACCTTATGCACTTGCAGGCTATTCATTCGGCGGAATTATTGCTTTTGAAATGGCAAAGCAATTGGAGGCATTGGGCAAAGAGGTGAAAATGCTTGCTATGTTTGACACGTATGCATACCGCTCACCGCATTATGATGCTCTGCCTGTAAAACTGCTAAAAAAAGGCAGGTTCTTTTTAGACAAGGTGATTTACGCGGCCACCTTCAGCAATGGATTCAAAGAAACTATCAACGATCAGGGCACCTCGTTAAAACGGAAGCTTATCCGTACCTATTGGAAAATAAAATATGGGAAAGATCAAAGTCAACCCGGTTTTTTTGGTTACTCCAATAAAATTGATGAGATGAATGCTGCTGCTGAACGACATTACCAGTTAAAGCCTAACAATATCACAATTGAAGTGTTCCGGGCAAAAAAACGTACATTTTACATGGATGACTTTGACTACCTTGGATGGAAACCCTATGCGTTAAAAGGCGTTAATATACATGATATTCCCGGAGAGCATAATACAATATTTAAGGCCCCAAATGATAAAATATTTGCAGGGGTGTTGCAAAAATGTCTTGATGAAGCAATAAAAAAGTAAATTGCCCCTCAAGTCAGCAGTCTCACTTAAGACTAACGACTTAAGACTTAAATATGGGCCTTATTAAAATTCACACCAGGTATTTAGAGAATATAAGTTGGTTAAATTCCGAAAAATGCATTTTCGTAATCAACAGTACACGGGTTGATGTCTGGCGAATCAATATTAGCTCAAATTTGCAGGCTCTTGATCGTTTTCTCTCCATAATGCATCCCGATGAAATAGCAAGGGCAAATAAATATCTCCGCGTTAACGACAAAAACCGTTTTATTGTAAGCCGCGGAGCCTTAAGATGTATTTTAGGCAAATACCTCGAACTTCTTCCTGATCTGATAGAATTTAATACAGGTGAAAATAAAAAACCGTACGTAGCAAATGCCGGTAAAACAAATTTGCA